>CAZUCT010000063.1:0-28154 GCA_964619285.1 uncultured bacterium
CCCTACGCTTGATTTTTTATTCAATGCCTAAAAAATAAGGTAGAAGGGGAACAAAATCAAACCTCTATCGCTGAAGCGATTACTACGAACTTCCGGGCCCAAAAAAAAACTTTAGAACACCCCTTGGCAGTGGGGGCGATCGCCTCACCTCCACGCACCAAGTTTTTCCAATTTTATTTCCTTGGGGGCTTGACAAAAAAGAAATCTTGTGTTAGTTCCTGGTTGGGACGAAATCAAAATCGACCCAATCCATTTCGCAATTAGGAGAAAAAAAACCTTGTTGGCTGAAATACCGATAACGACTATCACCTCAACAATTTTAGCAGTTGAGGAGACCGCAAATGGCGTCGAGGGTGCGGAAGCTCTAGAGCTGACGTTCTTGATAGCGATCGCCTTTGGAGCCATCCATATCTTCTACGAACGCCTCCACCATATTTTATATAAGGAAGAACGCATAGCCATTTCCTTTGGCGGAGGAATGGCAGTTGCTTATATTTTCCTGCACTTGCTCCCAGAACTAGAAAAGGGCGCAGAAGATATTGGAAGTCTAGATCATTTCATTACTTTAATAGGCTTTTTGCTGTTTTATGGACTGCAGCGTTTTGCTTGGAGGGTTTCCAAAAACGAAGGTTCAAAGTACGGCGGTTTGCTTTTCTACATTGAACTAGGATTTTCCTGTCTCTACAACTTTCTGCTCGTCTATGCAATTCCCGAATTGTTCGAGCAGAACTTGATTTTCGTATTTCTTTATGTAGTGGCAATGGGATTTCATTTGCTGCATAACGACTACTCCCTGGCAGAAAAATACCACCATCAGTTCAAATCTTGGGGTCGTTATGTCCTATTGGGAACAGTAGTTTTCGCTTTGCTCGTAGATATTTTCATCGAACCCGCTAGCGAGTTGGTTGCAGATATACTGGTTGCTCTTCTTGCAGGTTCTCTACTTTTCAACGTTTTTCAAGAAGAATTGCCGGAACCAGAACGTACCAGTTTTCCTTGGTTTGTCGCTGGAGTAGGAGTTTATACCCTCCTCTTACTGGGCTCGATGTTCGCGACCTAGTAGTTAAAATGTAGGTCGGATGCTACAGAATCAAGAAACCCGGTTTTTCCAAAAAACCGGGTTTCTGGATCGCCTCTGCTAACAATTAATTATTAATTAACACAAAATCCCACAACCGATGAGCCATCTCCAACTTGCTACAAAGAGGAACCTCCACCCGCCGCAAAGCGGCATCCAGAAAAATCCCCTCGTTAGTATCCCCGCCCATACCCGCACCCGGGCGATCGATAGGATTGGCAACGATCGCATCCAACCTCTTCCGCCGCAACTTCTCAACCGCCGGCACCTCAATCTCCCCAGTTTGCGCCGCAAAACCGATTAAACATTGATGGGGCCTCTTCAACCCCCCCAACTCCGCCGCAATATCCGCAACTGGAGCCAAAGGCAAAGAATCCGGGAGCGATCGCTTTGGCAGCTTCTCCCCACTGTAATCCCTTGGCTTCACATCCGCCACCGCCGCCGCCAGCACCGTAAAATCCGCCTCCGCGAACAACTCCAACATCGCCAAACGCATCTCCTCCGCCCTGGTAACTCCCACCAACCGCGCCCCCGGCAGTTCCAATTCCGCCCCCAAACTATGTACCAAAGTCACCGCAGCCCCCCGATGCCAAGCCGCCCGCGCCAAAGCAATCCCCATTTTACCCGTAGAAGGATTGCCGATAAAACGCACCGGATCCAAATGCTCCCGCGTACCCCCAGCGCTAATCAAAACCCGCTTTCCCGTCAAATCTCCCCTGCCCCCCGTTTGGAGCAAAGACTCGATATAGGCCACAATATCTCTCGGTTCCGCCAAGCGACCCGCCCCCACGCGATCGCACGCCAACAACCCCGCCCCCGGCTCTATACCACGATATCGCTTATCTGTCAAGACCTGCCGCCAATTTCTTTGGACCGCCTCTTGTTCCCACATATCCGTATTCATGGCCGGCGCCAACAAAACGGGACAGCGGGAAGCCAAAACCGTATTAGTCAGCAAATTATCCGCCAAACCCCAAGCCAACTTAGCCAGAGTATTTGCCGTGAGGGGAGCGATCGCCACCACCTCCGCCCACTCCCCTAACTCTATATGTAAAGGTCGTCCGTTAGTAGCCTGCCAAAAATCCCCATCTGTATAAGCTCGATGTCGGCTGAGAGTAGCAAAAGTTAAAGGAGTCACAAACTCCGCAGCCGACTCCGTAACAATTACCCGCACCTCAACCCCCGCCTTTGCCAGAGTCGAGACAACTTCGCAGACTTTATAAGCAGCGATACCGCCGCAAACACCAATTAAAACTCTGTTCATTGGGAATTGTTAATTGTTAATTGTTAATTGTTAATTAATCAGGCTTCGTCGAAAGCTTCCAGATCTAATAGATGGATGTAAGGTTCGACTAACTCCGGTTTGTGGAAGGCGATCGCCCGCAACAAATGCCAGTCGTTCAACCCATCAAAAGGATTGTCATAATCATCCAGCTCCAAACGCGCAGCCAATTCGGCTACCTCTTCGGCAGTAACTTTAGAAATATCGCGATCGGTTAAAGTTTGCATATTTTGATAATAGGTAATGGGCCATCTGTAATCGGTAATGGGAGCGCATCCCATCAAGAAGCAACTTTTGACATCGCTTCGAGTATGAAGGTTCGTACCACATCCAGTACCTCCAAGCGAATTTCGTGTCCCATATCAAATTCTTGATATCCCACGTCAACTCCCGCCCCAGTTAAACTGTCGAGCGATCGCCTTGCCGCCTCCAGAGGCACCACCGGATCCAGCCTCCCGTGAACCATCAACACCGGCGGCAAAGTTTCCACCGACGGTTGAGGTTTCGAGTGGAGATAGCCGCTCATAGAAACTATACCTGCCAAAGGCAAAGTTAACCCCACATCCAAACTCATAGCCCCGCCCTGGGAAAAACCCCCGAGAATGGTACGTTCTAGAGGAACGCCGGTTTCCCCTTCCAAAGAACTCAGCCACTCAACCAGCAATGGGCGGCTTTCGGCCAAGCCTTCATATTCCGCGCTTTCCAAATCGTACCACATTTTGCCCCAAGACACCATCGGATGGGGAAAAGGTGCGTCAGGAAACTCAAACCGATAGTCTGGCAGATTGAGTATTTGCGCCAAACTTTCCAAGTCGTTAGCATTAGCGCCCCAACCGTGCAAGAGAATAATTAAGCCAGTAGCTTCGTTTTTTGTCGTTCCAGGAATAGAGATAGATTTTATTTGCATATATTGTTAGTTAATTGTTAATTGTTAATTGTCAATTGTCAATTGTTAACTGTTAATTGTTTCGCCATCCTAGCGGGCAAAAGCCGTTACTTCCCCCGAGCTGCCAGAGCTGGCTAACTAGCTCTGGGGGTATGGGATAGCCGAAAAAATATCCTTGAATGGCATCGCATTTTATCGATCGCAAAAACTCCAATTGTTCCTTAGTTTCTACCCCCTCAGCCACCACCTTTAAACCCAGTTCGTGCCCCATAGCGATAATGGCTCTGATAATTGCCATATCGTTAGCAGCCTTCGTCGCGTCTCGAATGAAAGACTTATCAATTTTCAGTTTGTTTAAAGGTAACTTTTTCAGAGTCCACAAAGAAGAATAACCCGTGCCAAAATCATCAAGAGAAATTGAAATGCCCGTGCTTTGCAATTCTTCCAAAATCGAAATAGTCGATTTCATATCTTGTAAAGCTGCTGTTTCGGTAATTTCTAATTCTAAAAACTCTGGTTCTAAGTTAGTATTTTCTAAGATTTTAGCAACAGCTTCTACTAAAGTTTTTTGCTGAAATTGACGTGCCGAAAGATTGACAGCTATAGTTATCGGTGGCAATCCCTGTTTTTGCCATAATGCGTTTTGAGCGCTGGCAGTTTCCAGCACCCATTCGCTAATGCGACAAATCAGTCCCGCTTCTTCGGCAATAGAAATAAAATGATAGGGAGAAATCAAGCCTCGCTGGGGATGCTGCCAGCGAATGAGAGCTTCCATCCCGACTATTTTACCAGTTTCTAACTCAACTTGCGGCTGATAATACAACCTAAATTCATCTCGATATAAAGCTTTATAAAGATTGTTTTCTAATACCATTCTGTTATAGATTTGGTTGCCTATAGCAGTAGTATAAAATTGGTATTGGTTTTTGCCTAGTTGTTTGGCGCGGTGCATCGCTGCATCGGCGTTTTTCAGTAAAGTGTCTGTATCCGTGCCGTCGCTGGGAGCGATCGCGATTCCTAAAGTTGCTTTCATATAGAACTCATGTTCGTTGAGACGAAAAGGAGCGTTCAGACTCTGGAGAATTTCTCTTGCCATATAAGCTGCTTCCTCGGAAGACTCGATCTTAGCGTTTAAAAAGGTAAATTCATCTCCCCCCCACCGGGCGATATTGTCGCATTTTGGCAGAGATGCTTTAAGGCGATCGCCCACGTTTTTGAGTACCAGATCCCCCGCCGCATGACCTAAAGTATCGTTAATTTGTTTGAACCCATCTAAATCCAAAAACATCACGGCTAACATTTCTCCGCTTTGGTGAGCGTTTGCCAGCGCTAAAGAAAGCTGTTCGTTAAAAAGCAGCCTGTTGCTCAAACCCGTCAGCGGATCGTGGGAAGCTTGATGTCGCAGCATTGCTTCTACCCGACTTTGCACGATCGCCAGGTATAGGTAAATGCCGATAGATTTTGCTAATTTGATTTCCTCGTTCGTCCAAGGTTGTGCCTGTCCTTTTTTGATTTCTCGCCACGCCGCAAAAGACTTGCGCGGAAATAGGTTGCGGCGATCGCCATCGTTTCTACCCGCCCACAAAGTCTCCGTGTCGATCTGATTGCGGAAAAGGGTCAAACAGCCGACGCACTGTTGCTGATATTTTAAAGGCACGATCGTAATCGAGCGGATTTCAGTCCTTCGGAAAACTGGAACCAAGGATTGAAATTCTGGTTCTCGATAAAGATCGTTAATTGCATACAGGTGGGTCAAAATGTTTTTGTTACTAGAGTAGTTTGACTCAGAACTTCCTCCAAGCTTTTCGAGCCCTGGGAACTCTAGATTGTTTGGCAATCCCTCAAGATCTTCTTCGGAAATTCCCTTCGTCGCATTATAGATGATGGACTGCCACAGGTCAGTTTCTTCGACTTCTCTTTCTCCCAAGTCCGGTTGCACCCCTGTGGTATAGGTTTGAGTTGCTACTCCGGTAGGAGTTGCCGTGATGTAGAGTCTGGCACCGTCCGCTCTTAAGGCTTTGGCTATTTCTTCGAGAACCGTTTGCCTAATTTCTTCGATTTTCTGGCCCTCGGCATCGGCAACATCGCTACCGCTATCCAAGCCTTGCCGAGCGACATCTTTAGGGGAATGGAGCAGATAGCCGATTTTATTGATGACTGCTTCGTTGTCTGCTTGTAGTTTCGCTTGCTGGAGGAGATGGGATTGAGCGATCGCGATCGAAAGTTGATCTACTACCAATTGAACCATTGCCAGTTCTCGTTCCGAATAGTTTTTCGGCTGCCTCTGGTGACATGCCAACAATCCCCATAGTTCTTTTTTATATAAAATAGGTAAGACCAACGATGACGAAACACCCATATTAGTCAGGTATTCTGCGTGACAGGGATCGACTTTACTGTAGCGAATATCTTCGGCTATGGGACTCTCCCTTGTCAGCTCTGAGTCTAACTGGTTGGCGATCTTCAAACCGCTGGCCACATCTACGATTACTCTTTGTCTGGCTTGGATGAACCCCTGGCGGGCCCTGGCTGGAATATCTTCTGCTGGAAAGTGGAGGCCCAACAGGGATGGTAAGCTACGGTTTTTAATGGACTCGGCGATGGTTTCTCCACTTCCGTCTGCTGCAAATTGGTAAATTTTTACTCTGTCCGCGTCTAAAAATATACGGACTTCTTCTGCAGTTGTCTGTAAAATCTCTGCTAGTTCCAGAGATTGACGAATTTTGCTAACTATTCGGTTGAGCAACATTTCTTGCTCGTCTGTTTCTGTCAAAGTTTCAACGTTTTTCATCCGAACCATCCACTTTATATCCCCTTATTAACTCTCCACAATTTTTTATTTGCGGACGGGCTTTTTGTCTTATTTTAGAGAATCTCGCTGTTGATTTTTCTCTTACCTCAATGTATTTAATTTTACAACTGTCTGGCCTACTTATTAAAAATCGTTATTGAAATTAACAAAAATTATTATTTTGCTAAAGCATCTTCCTACATAAAGGCCATCGGTTCTCCTGTGGCCTTTAGGAAGGAATCCTAAAAATTATGTTGGTGGATTATAGCATGGATTAAAAAAAAATGCAAACTTAGATTTGGGGAATTGGGGATCGAAGAAAAATTTAGCAATTAGCCATTAGCAATTAGCCATTAGCAATTAGCAATTAGCCATTACGAGAGAAGGACGAAAGTTTGAAAGCCACGTCGCTTTAGTGCGCGGACTCAAAGCGAACGGGCGATTTTAATCGCCTGTAAAAAAAGTAAAAAAGGTTGTCATTTCTCAACTTTTGATGTTACGATAACTCAACTACCCTGGGGCGCAGGGAAAGTAACATCTCTGGAGAGACTGGTCTCTGCTTGAATGAGAAAACTCAGACAGGTAAGCCGACGAGGGCGTTAGAGAAAGTCTAAATAGTGATATTTGGAATCCCCGTGTCTTTAGACCGGGGAGAACGTCAAAATTGTTAAGAATTCTTTCATTAACCCCACAAATTGCGGCTCCCAGTGATATAGTGGACCACTAAGCTAGGGGTGCCCCGAATCTTACGGGCTGAGAAATACCCTTAGAACCTGAGTCTGGGTAATACCAGCGGAGGGAAGCTGTTTATCGAGGAAAAAAGTCTATGCGGACAGAATGGATCGCCAAACGCAGCGGGCACAAAAACGTGTCCCAAATGCACTACGCCCGTCAAGGTGTCATTACTGAAGAAATGCACTACGTCGCCCAACGGGAAAACCTCCCAGACGACCTCATCCGAGAGGAAGTAGCCCGGGGACGAATGATTATCCCTGCCAATATCAACCACACCAATCTCGAACCGATGTGCATCGGTATTGCCAGTAAGTGCAAAGTCAACGCTAATATTGGCGCTTCTCCAAACTCTTCCAATATTGAAGAAGAACTCGAAAAGCTTCATCTATCAGTTAAATACGGTGCCGATACCGTGATGGACTTATCCACTGGTGGAGGCAACCTGGATGAAATTCGGACTGCTATTATTAACGCATCCCCAGTTCCCATAGGTACTGTACCCGTTTATCAAGCATTAGAAAGCGTTTACGGAAAGATGGAAAATCTGACTGCAGATGATTTTCTTCATGTAATAGAAAAACACGCCCAACAAGGGGTTGATTACCAAACCATTCACGCAGGAATTTTAATCGAACATTTGCCTTTGGTAAAAAACCGCCTGACTGGTATTGTCTCTCGCGGCGGCGGTATTCTCGCTAAGTGGATGCTGCACCACCACAAACAAAATCCTCTTTATACTCATTTTAACGACATCATCGAAATTTTTAAAAAATACGATGTGTCTTTTAGTTTGGGAGATTCTTTGCGTCCTGGTTGCACTCACGATGCTTCCGATGACGCTCAATTAGCAGAGTTAAAAACTCTCGGACAATTAACTCGCCGCGCCTGGGAAGATGACGTGCAGGTAATGGTAGAAGGTCCGGGTCACGTTCCTATGGACCAAATCGAGTTTAACGTGAAAAAACAAATGGAGGAATGTTCGGAAGCTCCCTTCTATGTTTTAGGTCCTTTAGTAACTGATATTGCTGCGGGTTACGACCATATTAGTTCTGCTATTGGTGCGGCAATGGCCGGTTGGTACGGTACGGCAATGTTGTGTTATGTGACTCCAAAAGAACATTTGGGTTTGCCTAATTCTGAGGATGTACGGCAAGGTTTAATTGCTTATAAAATAGCCGCCCATGCCGCCGATATCGCTCGCCATCGTCCGGGAGCGCGCGATCGCGATGACGAGCTATCGATTGCCCGTTACAATTTCGATTGGGAACGTCAGTTCGAGCTGTCTTTAGACCCAGACAGGGCTCGGGAATATCACGATGAAACTTTGCCGGCAGATATCTATAAAACGGCTGAGTTTTGTTCCATGTGCGGACCGAAGTTCTGTCCGATGCAAACCAAGGTTGATGCTGAAGCTTTGACAGAATTAGAGAAGTTTCTGGCTAAAGAACCAGTGGCTCAAAGCCTGTAGAACAGGCATCTTGCCTGTTCGCCCCTTATGGCCCCTTATGGCCCCTTATGGCCCCTTAGTTGTTAGTTGTCAGTTGTTAGTTAACAATTGACAATTAACAATTAACAATTGACAATTAACAATTAACAATTAAGGCAATGCTTTTAAGGCAATTCTTTTAAACGTTGCTGAATTTCCGGTATGGTAAAAAGCGCCTCAAAATTAAGTCCTTGCAGGCGATAAAATTCAGCGCCTCCTTGCTCTCGGTCAACCAAAGCAATAACGCGATCGACAGTATAACCGGCTTCTCGGAGTCGGTTAACTGCCTTCATCGCCGATGCCCCAGTGGTAACTACATCTTCTAAAACTACAACTCGGGCACCGGGGGCCAGTATTGGTCCTTCAAGATAAGCCATCGTTCCGTGTCCCTTAGCTTCTTTTCTAACGATGAGGCCGGGTAGGGGTCGATTTTCATAAGCAGAGACTACGCTAACTGCAGTTACCATAGGATCTGCCCCCAAAGTCAGCCCGGCCACCGCTTCAACGTCATCGGGTAACAGGGATAACAGCAACCGTCCGACGGTCAAGGCCCCTTGAGGATGGAGGGTAACAAGCTTGCCATTAATATAGTAAGAGCTTCGCTGTCCCGAAGAAAGAACAAAATCTCCTTCCTTGTAGGCCAGCTTGCAGAAATAATCCAAGAGCTTCTGCTGCAGGGCTTTTAGATCGGCATTGGCTAAATCGGAGGTTGAGGTTATTGGCGTTAGGTCTTGATTCATCGGTATTGAAAAATTGCTAGATAAGTTAAGATTGTCGCAATTATCAGTGCAGAGTTTTTATAAATTTAATCGCTGAATTTTATGGCCATAAAATTGACAAATTTAGGTAGCGTGTTGGCGATCGCCACCCTTAGCATTGTGACATCTGTCGATACTGCCAAGGCACAAGAACAAGAAACCGAGCCTACCAGGTATCAGCCTTTTGCAGAGGAATTTAATCGAGCTTTTAGAAGAGCTTCTGGGGACTATTTCCGCAACAGGCAACTGACGGAACAGTTAGGGGACTTTTTCGGCGTCCCTAGTTTTCCCGACCAGGCAATTAGCCAAGATAATAAGAACGTCCACAAGCTTTACCGAGAGTTAATGGAGGAACAGTTTAACAGCACTCCGATTATTAGAACTCCGGATCTGCCCAGTCCTTACGATAGCTCGATTATGACTGCCCCTGCTTCGGGAATCGAACGACCGGGTTTTGGCGGTAACTGAACCATTCGGTTTTCCGGTATCCCAGAAACCCGGTTTTTTCAAAAAACCGGGTTTCTTGAGCTTTTGGGTCTTTTGGGCGTCTCAAAAAAGCACAAAAAAAAGCGGCTTTTTTTATAGGAATCCTCAGCAAGCTTTCTCTCTTGCCTTTTGCATGCATGCCTTTTGCATGCATGCCTCTTGCATGCATGCCTAAAAAAATGGCCTTTAAAAATGGGCCCTGCTGGAATCGAACCAGCCTTAAGGCGAATTATGAGTTCGCTGCCTCCCCAATCGGCCAAGGGCCCCTATAGATTTGGGCTGTTTTTTGGATGTCACCAAAACTAAACCAGCTTAAAATCTAATATAACAGATGTTGGCAGAATTGACAATAACAGACAAACAGGACTTACCCATGAGAAACGAAATATCGACGGCCAGAGAATTGCTTCGTCCTCCCTCGCAATCACAGAAACGGGCTTTTTTGCGTAAGTCCGAACAAAGATTCCGGCGAGAAAATTGTTGAAACATAAGAAGCGATCGCCACGAACCAGATTCTCGGGAGTAGGTTCTAAATTAGATTAGATAACAATAACTGACATTCTTGACGTTCTCCCCGGTCTAAAGACACGGGGATTCCAAATATCACTATTTAGACTTTCTCTTTCTTCGAGTCGGCTTACTTGCCTGAGTTTCTTCATTCAAGCAGAGGTCGGTCTCTCCAGAGATGTTACTTTCCCTGCGCCCCAGGGTAGTTGATGTTACGATGTTATCCTAACACTAAAAGTTGAGAAATGACAACCTTTTTTACTTTTTTTTACGGGCGACTGAAGTCGCCGTTCGCTTTTCATCCACGCTCTAAAGAGACGTGGCTTTCAAGCTCTCGTCCTTATCTCGTAAAGGAAAAAAGATTATGAATCCTACTATATTGGTAAGTCTGGCTTTACTGGCCCTGATGATGGGGGCCGGGGCGACCACTGGTTCTTGGGGATACAAACTGGGCCGAGAAGCTCTCAAAGGAATTACCCAACCCGACGTCCGTCCCAACAACAACTTAACTGGAGCTAAAACCTCTCTCTCCGGCAAGGCAGAAGTAGTTTTTTTAAAAGAGAATGATATTTTAGTCAACGTCAACAAAGTCATTGCTAATGGCGGGGCCGCTGAAGAAAAAAAAGCCGGAAATAATCCAGAAAAGGCCAAGGAAGAAAAGGCCAAAACTGCGGCATCTTCGGAGAAAAAGTTGCCCATAGTCAGCAGCGATCGCGGAGTGGTACTGGAAGTGTACAAGGTTCGCAGGTGGGGCAATTCTTTGGTACTGGATGTTAATTTAAAAAATGAAGGAGAGCAATCGGTACGTTTTCTGTACAGTTTCCTCAACGTAACCGACGAACAAGGCAGAGTCCTAAGTGCCAGTACGGAAGACTTACCCGGGGAGCTGCCTCCCAATGGCAGAAGATATTACGGAATCGTGACAATTCCCGTAGCATTGCTAGACGATGCCAAACAACTTTCCCTGAGTCTGACCGATTATCCAAATCAAAACTTGCAGCTTAAAATGGCTGGTATTCCAGTCAAGATGTGAAGTAGCAAAAAGCAAAAAAATAGGAAATGGGATTAATTAGGGAAAGTCAGGAAAAAGAGGGAGAAAGCGATCCAGTTGGAGGTCGAGAAAAATTACGGCCTGATGTTTGTGGGGACAACAGCCGCGGTATTATCCCAAAAAACAGTCTTATTTCCTTAGCCTTGGTTTGGAGTTTCTGTATTCCAGCAACCCAGGTGGCAGAAATAAAAAGCTTTCCCGCCTTAACCGGGACAGATATCCTGTCGCGCTTGCTCTCAATATTACTGCTAATTACGATCAACGCCTTTTTTGTCACTGCTGAATTTTCGATTGTCTCGGTACGCCGATCGCGTATCAATCAGCTAGCGGATGGGGGCGACGTCCAAGCGAAAACCGTCCAACAGTTACAGCAAAGCATAGACCGCCTCCTATCTACCACTCAATTAGGCATAACTCTGTCGAGTTTGGCTCTTGGGTGGATCGGGGAAGGGACCATGGCAGTGCTGGTGGGGGCGGGTATCGCCTATCTGCCCCTGCCCGATTTTCTCAGGGAGGCGATCGCTCATTCTTTAGCCATCCCCATCGCTACCTTTTTCACCCTGGCCTATTTGCAAATAGTCTTGGGGGAGTTATGTCCAAAATCAGTCGCCCTACTTTACCCGGAACAATTAGCTCGGTCTTTAGGACCCCTAAGTTTGGCGATCTCGCGTTTTTTTAACCCCTTTATTTGGATTTTAAATCAATCAACTCGCTGGCTCTTGCGCTTGCTGGGGATCCAATACACCGGCACTGCTTGGAAAGCACCCGTAACCCCAGAAGAGCTACAACTAATTATCGCCACTTCGAGCGAATCTAGCGGTCTTGAAGCAGAAGAACGACAACTGTTAAGTAATGTTTTTGAATTTACGGAAGTTTCGGTGGAAGAAATAATGATTCCTCGTACCAGCATTCGTGCTATTTGCAACAATGCTACTTTTCAAAACCTCTTAGATGAAATTAGCTATTGCGGTCATTCTCGCTATCCCGCCATTGGAGAATCTTTAGACGACATTCTCGGTATTATTGATTTTAAAGATTTGGCAAAACCTCTTGCCGAAGGAATTTTATCCCAGGAAACATCTATTCAACCTTGGATACGCCCGGCAAGATTCGTTTCAGAACAGATGTATTTGAGCCAACTATTGTCTTTAATGCAGAGAATGCGTCAAGACCCAAACATCGGTCAACATCCAGAAATGGTAATAGTTGTCGATGAATTTGGAGGTACTGCCGGTTTAGCTACTTTGGAGGATTTAATAGCAGAAATTATTGGCAATAGCGATGAGGTAACTGGTACGGAGGAACTAACTTTTCAAATGACAGATGACGATACATTTATAGTTCAAGCCCAGTTAAGCGTGGAGGAAGTTAACGAACTTTTAGATTTAGATTTACCTCTGAGCGAAGAATATCAAACTTTAGGTGGCTTTGTAACTTATCAGTTACAAAAAATTCCTTCTCAGGGGGAAACTTTCCAATATCAAAATATTGAGTTTACGGTTACTGCTGCTGAAGGACCGCGCTTAGACCAAATTAAAATTCAGATTATGGAAGAATTAGAAAATGAAGAAGAGGAGGGTACGGAAATAGAATTAACAACTTTTCCTTCCGATGACTCCAATGACAGCTCTAATCTGGGCGATGGTTAAGGTTTAACCACAAACAAGTTGCCACTAAAACGTTAAATAGTTTAAGATCTCGAGTGGGCGGGTAACTAGAGCAGGTCTTCTATTCTCAGAAACCCGGTTTTTCTTCTCAGAAACCCGGTTTTTCTTCTCAGAAACCCGGTTTTTTAGACAATACCTTCGCCAAAATAAAAAAATACCATTCGTAGGTTGGGCTCCTGTGAAACGGAACCCAACAAATACGTCGGGTTCCACGGAGGTCCGCACGACCTACAAGAAAATGGCGAAGGTATTGTTAGAAAAACCGGGTTTCTAGGGCGACTCTCTAGACTCCGCCCGCAAGTAATACCACTTTAATAAAGATCTGAAAGACTTTTTGTTAATAGCTAATAGCTAATTGCTAATTGCTAATTGCCTGTCTGACCTTAGGGATTAGCCATTAGCCATTAGCCATTAGCAAAAATCGTTAACTCTTTCATAACTTTAACAAACTGGTATAATTCATTAGTAAATCTAAAATCTAAAAGCAATTATGAGTGGTAGCGTTACCCAACCTCAAAATATAAATAACTCGCCAGGGGCTGCAGGGAATGAATCGAGTTTTGGCACTTTGGCGGCAGAGTTTGTCCAAGAAACCTTTGCTTTAACCCGTCGCTTGTTCGTACAGCTGCAGCGACGACCTTCGACTTTAATCGCCGGCATCATCCAACCGTTGATGTGGCTGCTCCTCTTTGGGGCCTTGTTTGAAAATATACCGCCGGGATTATTTGGAGAAAGTCAGAATTACGGACAATTTCTCGGTGCCGGCGTTATCGTATTTACTGCTTTTGCAGGAGCGTTAAATGCTGGTTTGCCAGTGATGTTCGATCGCGAATTTGGCTTTCTAAATCGGTTGTTAGTAGCTCCACTAGCTTCCCGGTTTTCGATCGTTTTAGCTTCGGCAATCTTTATTGTGGTTCAAAGTTTTATCCAAACGGCTTTTATCGTAGCTGCGGGAACATTTTTGGGAGCTGGGTTGCCGGGTTTCGGAGGACTTTTAGCGATCGCCCTGATTGTCTTATTATTAGTATTTGGGGTGACTGCTTTAAGTCTGGGGCTGGCTTTTGCTATGCCGGGTCACATCGAATTAATTGCCGTGATTTTCGTGACCAACCTGCCATTATTGTTTGCTAGCACGGCCCTGGCACCTCTGTCTTTTATGCCAACCTGGCTGCAAGTAGTGGCTAGTTTAAATCCTCTGAGTTACGCGATCGAGCCTATTCGCTATCTATATCTACATCAAAATTGGTCTTTAGCTAGCGTGGTTATGGAAGCTCCTTTTGCTAATATTACTTTTGGGGGAGCTTTGCTTGTTTTGCTATGCTTCGCCATTGCTTCTATATTGCTAATTCAACCACTTTTGCGCCGTCGTTTTGCATAGTTGTTAATGGTGCAATTAACAATTAGCAATTAGCCATTAACAATTAGCCAACCAAAGGAGACAAGAATATGAAAAAGAGAGTTTTTACCGGAATTGTTGTTAGTAGTTTAGTCGGTAGTCTCGGTGTTTTTTTGTTACCAAAACCGACTTTAGCTAATCCATATAATGAGGGGAATATTAACCCCCTGGAAGATTTGCAAACTGTAGATAATCCAGACCCTTTTACTAATGGGGGCGGGTTAGGAGCGTTCGATTTACTGCATCGATCGCGCTTGGGAATTAATCGAGATCTGAGCCAGTTTACCACGGAACAACGGCAAAGCATCAACAATGAAGCAGCACAATTTCGTGCCAGGCAACAACAGCTTATCCTACAGCAAACTAATCAAGGCGAAATGGTAGAAGAAAATCACGAAGTTGCGCCTTAATAATTAATCGGTAGTAAAGAAACAGAACAAATACAGAAACCCGGTTTTTTCAAAAAACCGGGTTTCTTAATCCTCTTTATGGTCAATGATTAATTGTTAAGCCAAGGAAGAAGCAGACTCTTGAGTTCGAGCAAAAATCATCCGACCGGCAGAAGTCTGTAGGGAACTGGTAACGATAACTCTAACCTCATCGCCCACATAATCGCTGCCCGACTCTACCACCACCATCGTGCCATCATCGAGATAGCCGATGCCTTGAGATGGTTCTTTCCCTTCCTTGCGAATTTTCAATTCGATACTATCCCCGGGTAAATAGGTGGGACGGAGTGCTTGAGTCAAATCGTTAATATTTAACACCGGCACTTTTTGCAAGTGGGCGACCTGAGACAAATTGTAATCGTTAGTCAGCATCGTGCCACTAATTTCTTGGGCAAAACGGACTAACTTAGCGTCTACTGTAGCCACGTCGTCGTAGTCTGCCCAGTGGATAGAAATGCGATCGGGATAAGTTTCCTTTATCCTATTTAATATTTCTAAACCGCGCCTGCCTCGGACTCGCTTTTGGTCGTTAGAGGCGTCGGCTATTAACTGTAATTCTTGCAATACGAACTGGGGGACGAGAATTTGACCTTCCATGAAACCGGTTTCTAAGAGGGTTTCGATGCGTCCGTCGATGATGCAGCTAGTATCCAATACTTTCGTCGAGGCCGACTTTAGAGTTCCTTCTGCCACTAAAACCGTATCTAAGCTATTAGGATTAATCAGTCTTAATAAACCCCGACCGTGAGTATCGGCCAGGTTGACTCCGGTAATGCCTAACATGAAGCTGCCGAGTACGGCCACGAGGGGCTTGATAAAGCCAAATTCTTTAGGAATGGGCAGTAAGAAGAGAGGAGCTAGCATCAGGTTGGCCACTAAAAGACCGACGATCAGACCAATGGCTCTAGTCAGCAATGCCTCTAGGGGCATTTGTCTGACTTGGACTTCGATGCGTCTATAGGTAGTTTGAAAGACTAAACCGATGACGAAGCCTATTAATGCAGTAAAAGCAGCCAATACCGATCGCAAGCCTTCTATATTAGTGACTTGTGCGAGTATGTTGGGTGGCAGGACTTCGATGCTGTAAAAGCCTATGCCTGCTCCTGCGAGTATGAATGAAAAAATGATGATTGCATCAAGCATGATTTTTAGAAAATATAAGTTTTAGGTCAATTCCAAAGGATGACTGCCCTTTTTTGGGGTTGTTGCCCTTTTGATTCTATTATATCTTTCACCAGAAAATGCTACGGCATTGGGCAAGGGAATAAGACCCTTGTTAAAGAAATTTAAAGTTTTTTTCATAAATTTAAAAGTATGTCTTCTGGCTTAAATACTAAGGTTAAGGTCGGAAATTACCAGGTTCCTGGTTCGGCTTACGTTCATATTCCTTTTTGTCGGCGGCGATGTTTTTATTGCGATTTTCCCGTTTATGTGGTGGGCGATCGCAAGGATGGCAATAATTCTGGGGCTATAGGCCAATATCTTGCGGTGCTGGCTGAAGAAATTAGCATAACCGAGTCTTTTTGTCAACCCCTCGAAACTGTTTTTTTCGGGGGCGGTACTCCGTCGTTGCTGACTGCGGGGCAAGTTGAAGGGATTATCGAGGCTTTGGATCGCAAATTTGGCATTGCTGCAGATGCGGAAATTTCCATAGAAATGGACCCGGGCACTTTCGACGAGGAAAAAATTCGGGGATATGGGGCCGCAGGCATTAATCGGGTGAGTCTGGGGGTTCAAGCTTTTGAGGATGAATTGTTGGCCCTTTGCGGGCGATCGCATCGGGTGGCGGATATTTACGAGGCCATAGAATTACTACATAAAGCGGAAATTGTCAATATCGGCATCGACTTAATTTCGGGACTGCCCCAGCAAACGATGGAAAGGTGGGAGTTTTCTTTGGAGGGGGCGATCGCTCTTTCTCCAACTCATATCTCTTGCTACGACCTGATCGTAGAACCGAAAACCCCTTTTGCCCGTTATTACGAACCGGGGGAAAGGCCTTTGCCGGCGGAAGAGACGACGGCCCAAATGTATCGCCGGGGGCGAGAGTTGCTGGTGGGGGCGGGTTACGAACATTACGAAATCTCGAATTATGCTAAGGCTGGCTATCAATGCCGGCACAACCGAGTATATTGGGAGAATAGGTCCTATTACGGTTTTGGTATGGGGGCGGCTAGTTATGTCGGGGGGCAGAGATTGACTCGACCTCGGAAAACTGGGGAGTATTACGAATGGGTGCGATCGCTACAAGCTACTTTGAAAGAAACCAAGACAGGTTTAAATGCCAAAAATTACTTAGAAAAAGATAATGACACGGTTTTAGAAACGCTGATGTTAGGGTTGCGCTTGGCAGAGGGTCTGAGTTGGGAATTTTTAAATCGACAATTCGGGCCCGAAATGCTAGAGCAAATTTGGGATTGTTTGCAACCTTACTTAGAGTTAGGATGGGTGGAGGTTATTGGTGGCAATGGCGAATTACTCTCCCACGAACGGGTAGGGGAACTCCCCCATGTCGGTGGTTTGAGATTGAGCGATCCGGAGGGATTTTTGTTTTCCAATACCGTGTTAGCTGCGTTATTTAGCAAGTTGCAAGGGTTTTAATTTGTCCTTGAATTAGTAATTCTACCTGGGTATAATTCGTAGAATTACTTGGGTATTGGCTCGAAAAATTTATAAGTAATTTGAGGGCGATAGCCCCAAGCTTAAAAGCAAAACTTATGCTAAGAAATGTTACAAAAGTTTGATTGTTAAGAAAGATAAAAAAAGAGAATGCTAGCCGATCCCCGATGGTTTATAATGAAAGAGTAGGCGATCGCAAACTTTAAAGTTATTGGAGATGGCCGACAGGTAAAAAAACTGAGTAAGGAACTAAAAATTATCATGCTAGGACTGAACAAACGGCCTGGAAAAGAAGAGCGAGAAATTCTCTGCTGCTACGTTAATGCTACTAGCAAGGCGCAAATTGCAAGGATTAGTAATATCCCGAATTGGTATTTGGAACACGTCGTTTTTCCAGGAGAGCGTTTTTTGTTTGAAGCGCTGCCAGAAGCCGAATTAGAAATTTATCAATCCTTGGAAACTGGAGAGATCGTGGGGGATAGATTGGGATGCGATCGCTTAAAAGTAGAGGAGGGAACTTAAGGGATTATTAATTGGGAGCATCCCATATTTGCAAAAAAAAATAGAAAATGGCTAATCGCTAATCGCTAATTGCCTAGAGCCATGCAATTAGCAATTAGCAATTAGCAATTAGCAAAAAGCGTTGAATTGTAGGTTTTCCTCAAAATTGAGATGCACCCTTATTAATTCCTCTAGTTCGTTGAATTAGTATTAGTTTAAGTAGGTTAGGACTTGCGTAGTAATAAGGTACCGACTTGTTGGGTTGCGTTTCACTTCGGCCCGACCTACGATTTTCCTAGTTCGTTGAATTAGTATTAGTTTAAGTAGGTTAATTTGAGGTAAAATTTCTAGAATCTTTCTAGTTAAAGCGTCTCAAATTAACCTACTTTTTTTCGGATTTGTGATAGTTAAATTTATACCATTTTCAGAAAGTTCTGAAAGACTTTTTGTTAATTGCGTTCTTGTTAATTGTTAATATCAGTTTGTTAACTTCTTCTAGTTTTTCAAAATTAGGTCTCCCCATACCCACAAATCCTTTATTGAGCGCGGTAAGGGCTCAAAACTGGCATTGATAAATTTGAAAAATCAAAAATGTTTTTTGAAGGTTTGCCGTTCGACTCTGCCAAAAGTGAGAGAAACAATCTCAACAAATCTATCCAAAGAAGGATGCAGGAATTTGAGGGTAGAAAGAATAATAAAAAGATAGCAAAAAGATTAGTTCAGTTCGACCTTGCCCTTATAAAACTGTAGGATGCGCTCAAAATGAACGATCGGTTACAAGGTATCGCGGTTGCACCCAAACAACAAACTGTTTCGAGGTGTCGCTTTTGTCAAAACTACAAGCCATTAAAAGGTCAGATCGGTTTTTGCCGCAAGCTCAACGCACCGGTGGCGGGTAAGTGGAAGAGTTGTTGTTTGAACCCGCCTAGTTTAATCAAAATTTATTTTTTTTTAAAGCATCATTAACCTCAAATTCCAGTTTGTGCCTTATGGTTGGAATTGACAATAAAAAAACAGATGGTCTCGATGGATAGTAAGTAGGTAGGCAAAAATATTTGCAGAAAATTTTCCCCGTAGAACAGACATCTTGTCTGTTCGGTGTCTAATTAATTTTGCACTCCTACTTATTGATGACTAAAAGATTAGTTCAGTTCGACCTTGCCCTTATAAAACTGTAGGATGTCCTAAAAATGAATAATCAATTACAAAGTATCGCGGTTGCATCCAAGCAACACACTGTTTCGAGGTGTCGCTTTTGTCAAAACTACAAGCCATTAAAAGGTCACATCGGTTTTTGCTGCAAGCTCAACGCACCGGTGGCGGGTAAGTGGAAGAGTTGTTGTTTGGCAGGGCCGCCGTTTGCGCCTTCTTGGGAACATAGGTGATAAACAGCCTCACAATAAGTAAATAATTCACATTTTTTTTGTATTTGCCAACAAAAAAAATTGACTGCAGAATCAAGCTGAATTAATAACCCGCGCTATTGCGCGATCGCTCTAATGAGGACTAAAAAAATGACGCACCCCCTGGATCTAAAATCTAAAAAACAAGAAAAGAAAATTCTCTGCTGCTATCAAAATGCTAGCAAGAAAATAAAAATTTTGGGAATTAACAAGAATTACAATTCGCCGTGGAAACGGATAGTGTTTCCAGGGGAGATACTATTTTTTGAAGGTATTGCCAGCGCAGAGTTGGAAATAAAGCAGTCAAGCGAGAAGGGAGAAATTATCGTCGAAAAAATTTTGTGCGATCGCTTACTCGTAAAAGAAGCAAGTTAATATCTCCTTGTTAATAAAACGCAGTTAGGTACGATCGCCTTCCTAACTGCGCGTTATTCTAAATTAGCGATCGCCTCTCGTTCCACCAAAATTTTACCCGTCAAAAGATCCTTAACCGTTGCCAATAAAACCCGCCTTTCGTCAACCTCAAAACTTACCGCCACTCTATCCATACCTGTTTCTCCCGGTGGTTCTAAATTTGCCACGCAGACTTCTCCGTGGTGAGTATTTAAAGAACGATATTCCTTGCGTACATTTAAGGCACTGCTAGTCATCATCCCCGCTTCATCAAAAACCACCTCCGCCTGAGACATTTCTGCCATTTCCCCAAGATCCAAACGAATCTCTTTTTGTCCTTCAAAAGCCACCTGCAACGTCATGGTTTGCTCCCTTTTGCAAGGATATTTCATCCCCTTTTCAAATAGCGGTAAAAAGGTATAATCTTGAGAATGGCGTTCCCACAAACGAATGGCATAACTGTGGCGCAAATAATCCTCAACTTCTGTAAGATTATTAACAATTAAAGCTCCATGCGCCACCGCATCAAAAGGCTTATTCATCTTCACTTTTTGTTTGCCAAAATAGGAAACAATCAAATTTTGTACTGCAGGAATCAAACAAGTGCCTCCCACCAATAAAACCCGTTCGATGTCATTTTTAGTAACGCCCTTACCCATAGCCATTAATAATACGTCATCCAGAGCATCCCGCAACTGTTGAAGTAATTGTCTGGATTCCAAAATTTCTTCTAATTCTTTTCTGGTTAATTCCAATTCGCGAGCTACAAAATTTTCGTCATCAAACCAACTTTCTTTAGCTTCTTCTTTGCGACACAAAGCTATTTTTAATTTTTCGCTCAATTCCAGAATATTCTGCCAACCAACGCTGCCGATTTCTTCGCGGGTGGAACCGGTTTTATGTAAATAATTTTCGGCTATCCAGTTATCGATATCGATGCCGCCGATATAAGCATCTGATTTGGCTAATACTTCTCCTTTTAAACGAGGGTTATCGGTTTTATTTGTAGTAAGGATAGCCCCCGTCTTTACCAAACTCAAATCCAGAGTTCCCCCGCCAAAGTCAATTACTAAAACAATAGCTCCAGGGCGTTGTACCGCATAACCCAAGGCTGCTGCAGTGGATTCATCGACGATGGAAACTTGCTCTGCCCCTAGCTTATTTCCCAAGTCGCGGAACCAGTCGAGATAGCGTTCAAAGGCGCCGACGGGGGCGGTAAAAATTACTTGTTTTGGTTCGATATTTTGCTTAGATAATTGTTGCCAAATTTCTCGAACGAACAGTTCTGAGATTAATTCGGCAGAATAAGTTTTGCCGTCTATTTGACGGGGTGGGGGTTGAAAGTCTGCAGCTAAATCTCGCTTAAAGGATTGAAATAAGCGTTCTGGGTTAGTAAGTCCGAGGCGTTGCGATCGCACCTTTTGCCCTAAGATTAGCTCCTCGCTATTTTTCACGAAAACTAAGGTCGGGATTACGGGAATTTCTAAAGAATCTCCGTTTTTTTTCTTAAGTCTAAAAACCCGAGAAATATCGCTAAACTTCAAGGTTTCTGGTTCTTTGGTATCTGGATTTAGATAGCTTATAACCGTATTGCTAGTTCCAAAGTCAATTGCTATTACTGCCATAGTAATTAATAATTAAAAATCAATAATTGGGTTGCTAGGGGAACAATTAGCCATTCCCCATTACCCATTACCTATTACCGCCGGGCAAAGTTTTACTTACTTTAGCGGGACAGAAAATTTTATCTCCTTTTCGATATCCGACAAAGCGAACGTAAACCAAATCTCCCTCCGCTATTTCGTCCCTATCTGGCTGATGTAATTGAGGATTAAAAGACACTTGTTGCCAAGGTTTCCCTATCGCTTCATAACCCCAACTTTCTAATAAATCGTCTAACGGAGTCAGCAACGAAATTAAGTTTTTGGCGGGCAAATTTGGTTGGGCTTCCGTCATGGGACGAATGCTAGGATAATTAGTCAATAAACTTTGCAACTGCTGAAAAGTTGACTCTCGAACATCGGCGGTAATTTCTGCTTTTTGTTGTTGAATCATCTCGCGCAACCTGCCACATTCGCGGCGCAATTCTTCCTTTTCTTCTAATAATTTTTGCTGGGGAGTTTTCTCAGTATAATCTAAGGCTAAATTCTCGATTAATTCTGCCAAACTCCATTTTAAAGAAGCGGCTAATTTAGTCAAATCGCCAAAAGTTATTTTGTGAAAATTTCCTCCTGCTAAATAAGGCAAGCTTTCCCGACTCAAACCCGATTTTTGCTGCCAATCTTCCCAACTTGAAAAGTTTAATTCTTTTAGCCTTGGGTAAAGAGGAGAATCGGAGTTAAAAGGTAGGTTGCGATCGCCCGATAAAAACACTCGAACCACAGTTATTAAAATGCTCCCTGCCGCAACCGCCATCACAAAAAAAGCTAAATTTGGATTTTCTAGCATAGCCCCCTAATCTCAAGTAACAATTAACAACTAACAAACAATTAACAATTCCCTACTTTCTCTTCCCTATTCCCTATTCCCTAAAGATTGAGTTTCAGTGTTAGTTAAATGCTCTTCACCTCGATAATATTCTGGTAATAATTCTCTCTTATCAACTTTACCCAAAGCAGCTTCAACATCTTTAGTGGTATTTATGCAACTAGAACCGCTTCCATCTATGACCTTCTCTGAAATTTTACCATCTTTACCAATCCGGTATTCAATCTTTTGATATTCTGCCATAATAATTCTTCCTAATTGATAAAATCGTGTTAACATATTAACTGTTATAATTGATTATAAGGCAAACGTCAATGGTTATGAGCGCAAATCTCGAAAAATCAGCCAATAAAGACAAAGAAAAGCTGCATGGCCCATTAATGGCCCAACTCAATTTAACGATTCGGGCCCGCTATCCCTTGCTCTACATCGTCACGGCAGAGGAGGAACCGGTAGAAGAAATTATCGAGAAGGTTGCCAATTTGTCAGACCCTCCTCGTCGGGTTTTAATCTGGGAAATAGTTCGGGGTTGGAACGACAATAAATCGGGCAAAGGTTCGGCTATGGCAGCTTTAAATCGGGTAGCTTCGACGGAGAGAAATCAAAATACTATTTTCGTGCTAAAAGATTTGCATTTTATCCTTAAATATCCCCTGAACGAAAGGTATGCTCCAGTAATACGAGAATTGAAAAATTTAACGAGGGAATTAAAGCGCGATCGCAACATTTTAATCCTAACAAGTCACGCCTTAGAAGTGCCTCCAGAATTAAGCGAAGAAGTGACGGTAATCGATTTTCCTTTGCCGGGAGTGGAGGAGATTAATGCCCTCATTGAAAAATTAGTAAAACCGGAAAGATTAAAAGTAACTGGTTTGGCAAAAGAACAGTTAGTAAAAGCTTGTCAAGGGTTGAGTCGCACCAGAATAATGCGAGTGTTAGCTTTAGCTTTGGCATCCAAAAAACAAGTAGATGATTCGGATATCGAAAAAGTTTTAGAAGAGAAGAAACAAGCTATCCGGCAAACGGGAATTTTAGAGTTTTTCCAAACTTCGGAATCTTTGAAGAATGTGGGGGGTTTGCAAAACCTTAAAAGTTGGGTAAAAATGCGAAAAGATGCCTTTACGGAAGAGGCGAGACGCTACGGCATTCCTAACCCGAAAGGGGTGTTATTAGTTGGCATTCAAGGTACTGGTAAATCTTTGTCTGCAAAAACTATCGCCCACGAATGGCGACTGCCTTTATTAAGGTTAGATAGCGGGCGGTTGTTTGGGGGTATCGTGGGGGAAAGCGAGAGTCGAGTCAGACAGATGATTCAATTAACTTCGGCGATCGCTCCCTGCGTTTTATGGATAGATGAAATCGATAAAGCTTTCGGCAACATTTCTAGCGGCATGGATGGAGACTCGGGCACTTCCAGACGAGTTTTTGGCAGTTTAATTACTTGGATGCAGGAAAAGACAGCTCCAGTTTTTATCGTGGCAACTGCTAATAACGTCCGCATTTTGCCGGCGGAGTTATTAAGAAAGGGAAGGTTTGACGAAATTTTCTTTTTAAATCTGCCTAATGAAATCGAACGCCAAGAGATTTTTAAAGTACATTTAAACCGACTTCGCCCCAGTCGAGTTCGGCAATTTGACTTGGGGTTATTGGCAAGACAAGCTAAAGATTTTAGCGGGGCAGAAATAGAGCAAGTAATTGTCGATGCGATGCACATCGGTTTCGGCAGTCGGCGGGATTTTACCACGGAAGATATTATGAGGGCAATTGAGGAAACGATGCCTCTGGCGGCGGTTGCTAAGGAACAAATTGAGGATTTAAAACATTGGGCGGCGTCGGCGGGGGCTCGCGCAGCTTCTCGGGATACTTTGTTAGTGGAGGAGTTGAGGCGTTATACTCAAAAAGATGGTTTGGGGCCTTTGGAGGTTGATTGATAATAGACTTCGCAGCAGTTGTAGGCAAGAGGCAAGAAGCAATAGATAAGAATTTTGAAGGAAAACCGACAAACTTATGGGAAAAGTTACAACCAGGCTAACCGTGACCAATCGGATAGACCAAGCTAATGCTGCAAATGGTCTGATTCCTGCCGACCGAGTGCGGTCTGTTACTTTAGAAAATGTCCTGGTAGATACGGGGGTCACTACTTTATGTCTGCCGCCAGATGTTATTGCCCAACTTGGGCTGACGCTACTCAAAGAAGTCAAGGTGAATACCGATCGAGGTGCTAGTACAACTCGCGTTTTTCAGGATGCTAAAATTTCTCTCTTGGGACGTGAGGGAACTTTTGACTGTCTGGAGGTAACTACTAGCAAATATTCCCTACTGGGGGTAATTCCCTTGGAAATGTTGGGAATTGAAATAGATTTGAACCATCGGCAGTTAATCGTTTTGCCCGATGCTTCCGATGATACTTATTTGACTATTAAACCTCTTGCTAAAGTCAGAAAAAAATCTTTTTTTATCGATCTTTCCTTCAAAATTCTTATCTATTGCCTGTTGCCTCTTACTTTTTGGCTAGTTCTGGAAGCAATCTATTCTTTAATACAAGAGCGAGAGCGATCGCTTTTAAATCCACCTGCGATTAAGAACCATCTGTAGGGGCTCTCGCATTCGGGCGGTAAACTTTTGGAATCGCTTTGAAAGCGGCTGAATAAACCAAGAATTTAACGCTTTTTGCTAATAGAATCATTGCTAATTGCAAGTTACAAAATTGGTAAAAATTGACCCAAAAAACGGCGAACAATCCGAAATTATCGGATTTTCTAGGAATTGGGGGTGGCTTCAAACATAAGCCACACAATAATTTTAGTTTTTTTCAGCAAGCCCTAAATACTTTTTACTTGAGTTAAGCGAGTGGCAAACGGGTGCATCTCAATGCAAGTCAAAACCCAAAAATTAAACGCTTTTAGGCAAGAGGCAATCTTGCAAGAGGCAATAGTTGGGGAAAAGGCAAGAAGGCAAAAGGGAAAAGTAGATAAAAAACCGAATATTCGACATTTTTACAAATATGGGATGCTCCCGTGGCAAACTGTAAGGCAGCGAGGATATCCTCTCTTTCTAAATCGTCGTAGTCTAGGAGAATTTCCTCGATTTGGAGAATTGGAAATTGGAAGGGGCGATGTTGCATGCCGCTTGCGCTTCGCCAACGCTCGTTCGTAGTAACGACTTTAGTCATAAGGGGTTGACATCAGATTTAAGATTGGCTATACTCAAGAGTTAAAAACTGGAGGAGAAGATGCAAATTACTCTGGAAATTCCCGATGAAACCCTAAACGCCTGCGACATGACAGAAGCCGAGTTCAAACTGGAAATTGCGGTTATGCTTTTCCAAGCGGACAAACTCACTCTGGGACAGGCTAGCACTTTGGCAGAAATAAACAAAGGTCGATTTCAACAAGTGTTAAAAGAACGCAAGATTCCTCTTTATACCTACGATGTCGAAGACTTTGAACTGGATCTTAAGAACTTGCGGAAGTTAGGAAGACTATGATTATTGTTAGCAACACCTCCCCTATTACCAGTCTAGCGGCTATCCAGCACTTAGATTTGCTGCAACAGCTTTACGGGACTGTTATCATTCCCGAAGCAGTTTATCGGGAGCTCGCGGAAGTAGAGCCACCAGTTCCGGGAACCCTTGAAGTGCAAAGCCTCGATTGGATTGAAGTTAGGCAACTGGCGGATAATTCTCAAATCTCGACTATGTTCCAACAGCCTTTGGAGCCGGGAGAATCTGAAGCGATCGCCCTAGCCATAGAACTCAATGCCGAATTACTTTTAATCGACGAACGACGAGGCAGAACAGAAGCGGAACGTTTGGGAGTAACGATTACTGGACTTTTAGGAATCCTGGCAGAGGCCAAAAAGCAGTCTTTAATTGAGGCAGTCAAACCTTTGCTGGATAACTTAATTGACACCGCAAAGTTCAGAGTTTCAGAGCGATTGTATTCTCTAATTTTACAAACGGTTGGAGAGTAATAAGGTTGTTATATAGGAATGCGATCGCCCCTTGGAGAATTAGAAATTGGAAGGGGCGATGTTGCATGCCGCTTGCGCTTCGCCAACGCTCGTTCGTAGTAACGACTTTAGTCATAAGGGGTTGACATCAGATTTAAGATTGGCTATACTCAAGAGTTAAAAACTGGAGAACAAGATGCAAATTACTCTGGAAATTCCCGATGAGATGGTCCAAGGAAAGGGACTCGACGAAGCAGAATGGTTGCAGGAAATAGCGATCGCTCTGTTTCAACAAGAGTTAATTACTCTCGGTCGCGCCAGCAGAATTGCCCGAATGCACCAAGTTGATTTTCAAAAGCTTCTCGGCAGTCGCGGTATCTGCATTCATTACGATCTCGAAGAGTTTGAGGAAGATGTTCGGCATTTAGAAGAGCGAGGCTGGCTATGATTATTATAAGCGATACTTCACCTTTGTGCAATTTGCAACTGGTAGATTGTCTCTGGTTATTGCGAGAAATTTACGGTGTAGTTATAATTCCTAATGCCGTGTCTGAGGAACTGACTGCTGCTAGCAATAGGGATATTCAAAATATTTGCAATCTAGAATGGATAGAGACGCGAATTGTTGGCTTAACAGACGTAGCCGATAAGCTTAAGAGAGAGCGAGGACTAGACCCGGGAGAAGCGGATGCGATCGCTTTAGCAATCGAGCTTGGGGCGGACGATTTGCTTATTGACGAACGACTGGGAAGACGAGAAGCTTTGCAACTCGGACTACCTGTTATTGGTGTATTGGGCATTTTGGTCGCCGCCAAACAAAGAGGTTTAATCCCAATGGTACAACCTGTCATGGATGCTCTAATTGAGGAGGCTGGTTTTAGAGTAAGCGATCGCTTATATCGGCGAATTATTGCTTTATCTAGCGAGTAAAGATATTTGCCATCTAACTGTTGTTTGGGTAATAGGAAAAGCGATCGCCCCTTGGAGAGTTAGAAATGGGAAAGGGCGATCGCCAAACAATAGCAAATTACAGTCCGAACAACTGAGTTAGTCCCTCCCGAATAGGGGCATATTCTTCAGAGGTCAAGGTTCCTAAATACCGCACTACTCGACGCACGTCTATCCCCCTAACTTGAGGCAACAGAACAATAGAAGAGCGATACAGATCGCCCGTCCCCGCTTCCAGAAGCGGGTAGAGAGTGGGATTGTTGCTAGACCAAGAACCAGTGGCGGTAGTTAAGGGGGCGATCGCTAGGGTCGGGTAGCGCATTTCTCCTGAAGGCACTCCCACTACTACAGCAGGTCTAGTTCCTTGTTGTTCTCGCCCTGGGGGATTATGGATGGGTAGGGCTACTAAAACTAGATCGCCGATCGCGATCGCATCAACCTCGCTCATCTTTACCT
Organism: uncultured bacterium; assembly: GCA_964619285.1. GTDB lineage: Bacteria > Cyanobacteriota > Cyanobacteriia > Cyanobacteriales > Microcoleaceae > CALKCV01. Next base: position 27,331 of record CAZUCT010000063.1, read on the forward strand.
CCCACAACTACTAATCCTACTCCAGAAAGATACTCTACAGGTTTTCCTTCGGGCGGTCCCTGGGGGCCCCAATCGTAAGGATCGGGATTTTCTGGATCGCTTTCTGTTTGCTGAATCTCTCGATCTAGCAGTTGCCAAAGTTGGCGTTTTTCCTCTAAGTCCAGAGAGGCGATCGCTTCTACTAAGGATTCAAAGGTTATTTGCAATTTAACTGTTGTTTGGGTCATCTGTTTGAGTTCCTTTTAACAATCTAAGGTTATTATATAGGAAAAGCGATCGCCCCTTGGAGAATTGGAAATTGGAAGGGGCGATCGCTCTTTGACTCCCAGTCACGGGCAAGATGCCTGTTCTACGGCGAGCTTTAACGCCACTTTTCTAGGGTTTTTTTGGCATACCTTTGCACTTCCTCGTCGGGGTCGTTTTCTGCCCTGTCGCGAAACAGCGGTAAGGTCTCGGGATGGTGGGGGTAGTATTGGGCGATCGCCCTTAGCGCTGTTTCCCGAGAGTTAGTTTGCCTGCGTTGTTCGCGTTTAAAGGGGTCGTTGAGGGAGCGATCGTGCAACAACTCAAAAATTCCCGGCTGGTCGTGCCAACCCCTGGCTATTTCTTGTACTGCCGCACCTCGCACATCCCAGTTCTCATCAGACTCGACCCGACCTTTGAGGTAAGGCAGGGTATCGGGGTCGTCGTGCCAACCCCTGGCTATTTCTTGTACTGCCGCACCTCGCACATCCCAGTTCTCATCAGACTCGACCCGACCTTTGAGGTAAGGCAGGGTATCGGGGTCGTCGTGCCAACCCCTGGCTATTTCTTGTACTGCCGCA
>CAZUCT010000064.1:0-2109 GCA_964619285.1 uncultured bacterium
GAGTCCGCGCCTTTAAAAAGGCGTGGCTTTCAAGCTCTCGTCCTTCTTTCGTAATCGAACCGTACAATAGATTCAATAAATCCAATTTTCCTATAGCGGCAAGGTTGGTAATGGGAGAGGTGTCGCTAATAATAATCATAACAATTTAAGAGATTTTAATGTTTCTACATCTTGGTTTAAATCTTCGACATCGTAGTTAAGATATAAATCTCTTTTGGCAAGTTCGTGTTGAAATTCTAACACGCTCAATCCCAACCAATTTCTAACTTTCCCGCTACTAATTTTATTTTGTTTGTAAAGCAGCAAAGCCAGTTCTATTTTTAATTCCTCTTCTGTGGTTTTGGCGGCTTCTAAAATGTCTTGGGGAATAACAATACTCATCGGTTTTCCTTTGTTATAATAGCAAACCTAAATCACTCGCGATATCTTAGAAACCGGGTTTTTTGAAAAAACCCGGTTTCTGTGCTACTACCGTATCTTAACCCATTTAGGATTGCTATATCTGTCAAATTTAGCGAAAAGTGAAGATGGTGGGAGGGGCGATCGCTCTTAGCAGAAAACTGGGAATACTTGAAAAAGTAGGAGCAGTTAAGAGGAAAGGCCAATGCAGTTAACAGAAAAAGAGTACATAGAGGCCCGCAGGCGCCGAACCGATCGCATGAAAAAGATAAGGGCCCTTGTGGGGGTGTGTTCTTTTGGTGGGTTTGCGGTGTTTAGCGTGGCCAATCTTTATAAAAGCGGCCTCCAGGAACCCCAACAGGTAGAGACGGCCCCAGTGGTATCCGTAGAAGAAAGATTGGAGAAACGGGCCAGAGGTTACGAGGCAGTTTTGGCCAGGGAACCGGAGAATAGGAATGCCTTGGAAGAGTTGGTTAAGGTGAGGTTGGAGATGGGGGATAAGGAGGGGGCGATCGCTCCTCTGGAAAAATTGGTAGAGTTGTATCCAGAGAGGGATGATTATAAAGTAGTATTGGAACAGACAAAAGCTGAGGAATAAGAGAATCGTAGGTTGGGTGGAGTGAAACGGAACCCAACAAGAGGGCCACTTTATGAAAAGGAATAACAGAATCGTAGGTCGGGCTCCGTGAAACGCAACCCAACAAGCGGGATGCTTTATGAAAAGGAATAAGAGAATCGTAGGTCGGGCTCCGTGAAACGCAACCCAACAAGCGGGATGCTTTATGAAAAGGAATAAGAGAATCGTAGGTTGGGTGGAGTGAAACGGAACCCAACAAGCGGGATACTTTATTAAGCCGCAAGTCTCTAATCTGTTGACATCGTGGGTATTTATTATTAATATGATGCAGTCAATTAAAGGCGTTTTTAAAGATGGCGTGGTTCATCCAAGCGAACCTATTTCTTATCCAGAATCTCACCCGGTTATTATTACCTTTTTAGAGGTACCGAGCAATTCTCAAACCGTGGAGGTGTCAGAGGAAAAATATCGAGCTGGATGGGATAGGTTATTCTCTGCCATAGAAAGCTGTCAGATGGAAACGGGAATATCCGATTTAGCAGACCAACACGATTATTATCTCTATGGAACGCCGAAGCACGATGATTAATTCCCGGAAAGTTTTTGTAGATACATCGGCTTGGATAGCTTTGATTAATAGTAGCGATGACCTTGCTGCTAGAGCTAAACAAATTATGATTGGGTTAAACCAACAGCAAATTATTTTGGTGACAACAGAGTTTGTTTTATTAGAAGTGGCTGATGCTTTATGCAAAACTCATTTACGTCAAAAGACTTATGCCTACATTAATGAGATTAAAAAAGCTCCAGATGTTGTTAAAATTATCCCTTTAGGGCAAAGTTTGTTAGAGGAGGGTTGGGCGATTTACCACCAGTATTCTGACAAAGATTGGGGATTAACGGATTGTATTAGTTTTGTTGTGATGAGGCAAGAAGGTATTAGTGAAGCTTTTACATCCGACCGACATTTTGAGCAAGCTGGGTTTAGTAAATTAATGTAGTTAAGGTTTTCAGAAAGGGGCGATCGCTCCTCTGGAAAAATTGGTAGAGTTGTATCCAGAGAGGGAAGATTATAAAGTAGTATTGGAACAGACAAAAGCTGAGGAATAATCGTAGGTTGGGCTCCGTGAAAC
>CAZUCT010000064.1:2209-16464 GCA_964619285.1 uncultured bacterium
GGAACCCAACAAGCGGGATACTTTATGAAAAGGAATAAGAGAATCGTAGGTTGGGCTCCGTGAAACGGAACCCAACAAGCGGGATACTTTATGAAAAGGAATAAGAGAATCGTAGGTTGGGTGGAGTGAAACGGAACCCAACAAGCGGGATACTTTATTAAGCCGCAAGTCTCTAATCTGTTGACATCGTGGGTATTTATTATTAATATGATGCAGTCAATTAAAGGCGTTTTTAAAGATGGCGTGGTTCATCCAAGCGAACCTATTTCTTATCCAGAATCTCACCCGGTTATTATTACCTTTTTAGAGGTATCGAGCAATTCTCAAACCGTGGAGTTGTCAGAGGAAAAATATCGAGCTGGATGGGATGGGTTATTCTCAATTATAGAAAGCTGTCAGATGGAAACGGGAATAGCCGATTTAGCAGACAGAGACGATTATTAAAAGTAAAAGTTTAGATATGAACGTTCTTGTCAGTTTTTTAGCTCCCAGAGATGCATACAGACCAATTATTATTTCGCCTCGCGAAGTTTTTTGCAGCCCCCATTGCGAAACTCAAATAGTAGAAGAACGCTACAAGAATATTCAAACACCCTCGGGAGTTTACGATATTAATTCTATTATAGAAAGGCTGCCTAAATCTCAAAAGCCAGATTTAATAGTCGTAAAAGCAGATTCTACAGGAGCTAATTTTCCAATTAACTTAACGTCGCTCTCCTGTCCTAAACTTTTAATTTGTGGCAATACTCAACATTTATCAAAACCAATTCAGACTTTAGTCGAATATGCCACTGAAGAACAGTTCGACTTTATTATGTCTGACCATAAACGCCACCATTTACATTATTTCAAAGAAGCAGGGTTTGAGAAAGTTTTCTGGGTTCCAGGTTTTAACATTAATCCCCATCCTCAACCCGCTAATATCACTTCAAAATATCCTTTAACATTTGTTGGTCAAGCAGGAAGATTTCATCCATATCGAAAATCAGTTTTAGCACATATTAAAGATTCGCAATTTTCCCTAAATAAACTGCAAGCACCACAGGAAAAAGCAGCGGAAATTTATGCAGATTCTCTAATAAATTTGAACGTTAGCATGAATGGGGATTTGAACCTGCGCGTTTTTGAAGTGTTGTCTAGCGGTGGTTTTTTGCTAACTGATAAACTTAGCAAACAAGCGGGGCTGGAGCTTTTATTTGAAGATAACAAACATCTGGCTTTATTTAGAAATAAGTCGGAACTTAACCACAAGCTAGCTTTCTTTTTGAATAACCCGCAGGTTGCTAAGGAAATAGCTTTTAAAGGTTGCGAAGCATTTTGGCAAAACCATCGACCAGAAATTAATATTAAGCGAGTTCTTGATTATATAGACGGCAAAGATATTGACCATATTTATCAAATAGAAGCTGAGAAGAGAAGTATTTACATTTATAACAATAATTTAGATGAATTGCGTCAGCGGATTTCTGTTTATGAATACTTACAAGAAATTCACCTCAAAGAGTCCAGTCTTAAAGGACTTTTTTGGTCTAAAGTGGACTCGAAACTAATCTGCGATTTAGTCGATTTGCCAAGGTTGGAAGTAAATATTGTAAGCGATCGCCACCCCGAATCCTACCGTAAAAGCGATTTATTTTATAAATGCGAAATCTCAGACAAAATTAGATTTATTACCGAGGTCAAATTAGCCAAAACAAAAGAAGTATGGGATTTTATTATTTTAACAAGAGAAGAGTTGGAAACCATCGGTACTGAAAAGTTACTGAATTTAACTAACTTTAAATGGTTGATAATTGCCAATAGTTCAATAGAAAAAAAACCCGCTGATAAATTTGATGCTTTCCAGGAAAGATGCGGGTTTGTAAAAGAAAGCGATCGCCCCTTAGTTTACCGCTGGCAAAGAAAAGCAGACTGGGGAACATTCCTTTTATCGCAACAGAAAAGTGTAGCAGCAATTGAAGCTTTTCAAAAAGCATTAAAAGACAACCCCTTCGATACGATAGCGTTGTTAGAACTGGGATTGCTTTATGTTAAATTGGATGACTTAATAGAGGCAGAAAAGCTATTAAGTAAAGCTGTTAGTCTCGAACGCCGTAACCCAGTAATAATGGAACATTTTGCTGAGACTTTGATTGCTTTAAAAAAATATGAGGAAGCAGCTAATATCCTCGAACATTTAGTACAGATTAAGGCTGAAGAAGTTGCTTTATGGTCTTTACTAGAAAAATGCTATCTTCAAACAGGACTAGACAAGAAAGCTTTAGATATCTATCGTCACTACTCCACCTTGAAAGAAGGGAAAATAAGGAGGAAAAATAGGCAGGTATTCGCGGAGTCGAAAGGTAAAACAACTCCCAAGCGTATCTTGGTAATTAATAACCTTTATCCTCCTCAAGAACTAGGGGGATATGGTCGCAGTATCAGCGATTTTGCCAATATTCTCCAGGAAAGAGGGCATACTATCCAAGTTTTGACTTCGGATGCACCGTATTTAGGTAAAATTACTACGCCAGAAGCGAATATTAGCCGTAAATTAGAGTTATTTGGAACTTTTGAGGGTCAAACTAAGGCAATAGAAGATACCAGAGAAATAAATAGGATTATTGTTAATAATGATGAGGTTGTTAGAGAGGCGATCGCTGACTTTTCACCCGATGTCTGCCTTGTCGGTAATATTAACTTTCTCGGTCCGGGGATTTTTACACCTTTTTTAGAAAATTATATCCCGGTTATTAATCATCTGGGATTACCGACATTACTTTGCTCTGCTAATAAAATGCCGCAAGGTAATTTATTTATTCTGGCAACAGCTAGCGAGTATGTTAGGCAAAAAGCGATCGCTCAAGAGTATCCAGCGAATAATACTACTGTAATTTATCCGGGGGCAAAAGTTAAAAACTTTCAGATGTGCGTGCTTCCTAATTTGGATAAACTTCAGATTGTTTATGCCGGACTGCTAATAGATTCTAAAGGTACTCATACTTTAATCGAAGCACTGAAAATTATTGAGGATGAAAACGTGGATTTTGAGTGTTCTTTGGCGGGAGACAATACCGACAAAGAATATTTTAATCTTTTAAAACAGTTTGTTGTTAAAAATGGCATGGATGAGAAGGTAAAATTCCTTGGCTATTTGCAACGAGAAGAACTGATTAATTTATATAGCTCTAAAAATGTTATTGTTTTTCCTTCAATTGGTCCAGAGGCATTTGGCATTTCACCAGTGGAAGGTATGGCGGCAGGTTTGACTGCTATCTCTACAGGGGTCGGAGGTGGAGGTGAAGCGATCGAGCATGAAGTTAGCGGGTTAATATTCCCGCCAGGAGATAGCAAAGCTTTGGCCCAAGCATTGATAAGCTTGACCAAAGATCGAGAAAGGTGGCAAAGAATTGCATGGGCGGGCCAAGAACGAGCAATAACTGTCTTTGATATCGATCGCTCTGTTGACAGATTAGAGGAAGAGTTCGACAACCTCTTACAAAAACGGGCTCGCCACGAGGGATATCTACAACAAAAAATTATCCCCGAGTTGAGGACAAGGCTGAGATTAAGGGAAATTAACTTAATTGTTTTTCCAGATTGGGGCCAGCCGGAAGAGTTGCTATGGCCAGAATTAGAACGAGTGCTTAGGGCAGTTTTGACCCATCCAGACAGCGATCGCATTACTCTGTTGATAGACAGTCGAGGCATTTCCGAGGAAGATGCTAGCTTGGCTATATCTGGGGCAGTTATGAATTTGCTGATGGAAGAAGATTTAGGCGCAAGGGAAGAACCAGAAATTTCTCTGGTGGGGGAGATGGGGGAGATTAAGTGGAGAGTGCTGTTGTCTCTTATTAATGCTAGGATTGCGTTGGCTTCTGAAAATCGGCGAGCCATCGCCGAGGTTAAAGTTGAAACAGTTGCTTGCTTTGATTTGGACAGCTTCAGCAGCAAGCGGGCCATAAAGTCTGAGAATGAAGTTTGGGAATTGGGGTAAGTTAGCAGGATTTTTGGGTTTGGGGCGATCGCTACAGAAGTCGTTTTGGGAATATTAAGTAATAAGCTCTTGAAAAAAAAATAAAGAGGGTTAGAAAAAAAACTAGATTGTGGTGTTCAAAAAAATCTAAAAATGTTTGATAGCAAATCAATTTTAATAACAGGGGGCACCGGTTCTTTTGGCAAGAACTGTGTAAAAACGCTTCTAAGTCGATATCAGCCTCAAAAGATTATTGTTTATTCTAGGGACGAACTCAAGCAATATGAAATGTCCTTGGAATTTAACTCATCTGCAATGCGATATTTTATTGGGGATGTGCGAGATTCTGCCCGTTTAAAGCTAGCTATGAGGGATGTGGATTATGTAATTCACGCGGCAGCCCTAAAGCAAATTCCAGCAGCAGAATACAACCCGATGGAGTGTATTAAAACTAATATTTATGGGGCAAATAATGTTATTGATGTTGCTTTAGAATGCGAAGTTGAAAAAGTAATAGCTCTATCGACGGATAAAGCAGTTAATCCCATCAATCTTTATGGGGCAACAAAGCTCGCTGCAGATAAACTTTTTGTAGCAGCAAATAATCTGGCGGGAGGATTGAGAACGAGATTTTCTGTGGTTCGTTATGGGAATGTAGTCGGTTCTAGGGGGTCGGTAGTTCCTTTATTTCAAAAATTGGTGAGGGAAGGAGCATCTGAATTACCAATTACTGATGTCAGGATGACTAGGTTTTGGATTACCCTAGAGCAAGGTGTAGATTTGGTGTTAAAAAGCTTTGCTAGAATGCAGGGTGGAGAAATCTTTGTTCCGAAGATTCCTTCGATGACAATGACCGATTTAGCAGAAGCACTTGCACCAGGAGTACCTCATAAAATTATTGGTATTAGACCGGGGGAAAAACTCCACGAGGTAATGTGTCCGGTTGAGGCTTCTCATTTAACCGTAGAGTTTCCAGACCACTATGTAATTATGCCCACAATTGAAGCTCCGCGAAGCATTGATTATAGCTCTAATAAATTAGGAGAAAAAGGCACTCCTGTCCTCGATGGATTTCAATACAGTTCTGATAATAATACTGACTGGTTGACGGCTTCTCAACTGTTAGAAATGTTAAAAAAATGACTTCATTTATTCCTTATGGAAAACAAAATATTAGTCAAGAGGATATTGATGCCGTGGTTGAGGTGTTGCGTTCTGACTGGATTACCCAAGGCCCAGCTATAGAGAGATTTGAGAAAACTGTAGCAGACTATTGCGGTGCTAAGTATGCAGTAGCGGTCTCCAGTGCAACGGCGGGTTTGCATATTGCTTGTTTGGCGGCAGATTTGAGTTCTGGAGAGACTCTCTGGACTTCGCCTAATACATTTGTGGCCTCTGCTAATTGTGGGTTGTATTGCGGTGCTGGTGTCGATTTTGTCGACATTGACCCCAATACATACAATTTGAGCGTTGATGAATTAGAGCGTAAACTGGCTGAGGCAAAAAAGCAAGGTTGCTTGCCAAAAGTGGTAGTTCCAGTCCATTTTGCGGGACAATCTTGTGAAATGGAAAAAATTGCAACTTTGTCTAAGCGCTATGGGTTTAAAATTATTGAAGATGCGGCTCATGCGATCGGCGGATGTTACCAGGGAAAACCTGTGGGTTCGTGTCAGTTTTCAGATATGGCAGTGTTCAGCTTTCACCCAGTCAAGATTATTACTACTGGTGAAGGTGGGATGGTATTAACTAACAAGGAGGATTTGTATGAAAAGTTGATTAGATTGAGAACTCATGGCATTACTCGCAAAGCAGAATTAATGAAAGAAGAGTCTCACGGGCCTTGGTATTATCAGCAGTTGGAACTAGGTTTTAATTATCGCATGACTGATATTCAAGCTGCTTTGGGTGCAAGTCAGATGCAACGTTTGGATGAGTTTGTTAAGCGGCGTCGATTTTTGGCAGAACGTTATCATCAGTTGTTACAAGATTTACCACTGATGCTACCTTGGCAACATCCCGATACTGAGTCGAGTTGGCATCTTTATGTAATTCGGCTGAAACTGGATAAAATTAATAAAACTCATCGACAAGTTTTTGAGGAATTGCGTCAAGCCGAAATCGGGGTTAATTTGCATTATATTCCCGTGCATCTTCAACCTTATTATAAGCATTTAGGTTTTGAGTGGAGTAGTTTTCCTAATGCAGAACAATATTACCGAGAAGCAATTAGTATTCCTTTGTACTATGGCTTAACTGAAAATAGTCAAGAAAGAGTGGTTAATACTATTCGAGAGGTCTTGGCATGAAAGTTGTGATTATTGTTCAGGCAAGAATGACCTCCACCCGCTTACCGGGCAAAATACTAAAAAAGGTCTTAGGTAAGTCTCTATTAGAATATCAAATTGAAAGGCTCCGCCGTGTAAAACTGGCAGATGAAGTTGTAATTGCAACGACTACTAATGAAACTGACGAGCCAATTTTACAATTATGTAACAGTCTGTCAGTTCCATATTTTAGAGGTTCCGAAGAAGATGTTTTAAGCAGATACTATGAAGCTGCCAAAGTACATCAGGCAGATGCAGTCGTCCGCGTGACTTCTGATTGTCCTTTAATCGACCCAGAAGTTATCGACCGAGTAATTAAATTTTACATTGACCATCAAACTGAATATGATTATGTTTCTAATTCTTTAGAAAGAACTTATCCCCGTGGTATGGATACAGAGGTATTTTCCTTCAAAGCGTTACAGGAGGCTTTTTTGGAGGCAACTGCACTGCCAGATAGAGAACACGTTACACCTTTTATTCATCGACAACCCCAACGTTACAGTTTAGCTAGTGTTAATTATTCTGAAAATAAAAGCTATCACAGATGGACGGTTGATACCCCAGAAGACTTTCAGTTAATCAAAAAAATTATTGAGGCTATTTATCCTAAACTACCATATTTTACCTTAAGAGATTGTTTAAATTTATTGGAGGAGAATCCGGAATGGTTAACTATTAATGCTCATGTACAACAAAAAGAATACGGCGAATAGCTAAAAATAGAAAAAATGAATAATTTGAAAACGGAACAAGAACAATTTTGGTCAGGAGAGTTTGGAGATGAATACACGGAAAGAAATAAAGGCGATTTAACACTAGCAAGTAACACAGCATTATTTGCTAAAATTATGGCTCGGACTCGCCCAATTCAATCTTTGATTGAATTGGGCGCAAACAGAGGCTTGAATTTACAAGCGATTAAACAACTTTTGCCTCAAATTAAGTGAGCAGGAGTTGAAATTAATGAAGTCGCAGTTAAAGAGTTACAAGCGAGTTTTGGGGATAGCATAGAGATTTATCATCAGTCAATATTAGATTTTTCGCCACAAAATAAATATGATTTTGTTTTGATTAAGGGTGTATTAATCCATATCAACCCAGACTATTTGGGAAAGGTTTATGATTTGTTATATTCCCTCGCCAGTCGCTACGTTTGCATAGCTGAGTATTACAATCCGAAGCCAGTGGAAGTAACTTATAGAGGCAATGAGGGAAAACTATTTAAGCGCGACTTTGCAGGAGAAATGATTGATAAGTTTCCAGACTTAAAACTGCTAGATTATGGTTTTGTTTACCATCGGGATTATCAATTTCCTCAAGATGATACAACTTGGTTTTTATTAGAAAAAACTGGGGAAAATGAAACTATTAATTAGAGTTGATGCTTCTACACAAATAGGCACTGGTCATGTCATGCGCTGTTTGGCTTTAGCCCAAGCTTTGCAGGATGAGGGTGGAGAAGCTATTTTTGGGTTAGCTACCCACACTCCGAATTTAGAATCTAGGTTAAAGTCTGAGGGAATGAAAGTAGTTCATCTAGATGTCGAGTTGGGTAGCGTTGAGGATGCAACTGAAACGTCAGCGTTAGCTCATAGTTGCAGTTGCCAGTGGGTGGTAGTAGATGGCTACCACTTTCGGGGGGAGTATCAGCGCCGGATTAAAGGTGCTGGGTTAAGTTTATTGTTTATTGACGACTACGGTCATGCAGAACATTATTGTGCTGATTTTGTCTTAAATCAAAACGTCTATGCCCATGAGGGACTTTATCAAAATCGAGAGTCTTACACAAAACTTTTATTGGGTACTAAATATGTACTTTTGAGACGAGAGTTTTGGCAATGGCAGGGGTGGGTGAGGGAAATACCAGCAGTGGCTAGAAAAATTTTGGTGACTCTTGGTGGTGCAGACCCGGACAATGTTACGCTTAAAGTTATTCAAGCATTGCAGGAAGTGACAGTTGAGGGGTTAGAAGCGATTGTAGTTGTGGGTGGAAGCAACCCTCATTATGAAAAGCTTCTAGCTGTGGTAGAAAAATCAGAAGTGTTGATAGAGTTGAGAAGAAATGTGACGAATATGCCCGAATTGATGGCTTGGGCAGATGTGGCGATCGCTGCTGGAGGCTCAACTACCTGGGAGCTAGCTTTTATGGGATTACCCAGTTTACTGATAGTTTTGGCTGATAATCAAAAGGCGATTGTCGATCGACTAAATAGTGTAGAAGTGGCTGTAAGTTTAGGCTGGCACTATTTTGTTTCTGGGAGTTTGATATTGCGAAAGGTAGGTCAACTAACTAAAGATGAAAAAAGGCGATCGCAAATGGCTAAACTTAGCCAAGACTTAATAGATGGTGATGGTGGCGATCGAGTCTTGATGCAACTAGAGGGGAAAAAGCTAAGGTTGAGACGGGTGCGTTACGGCGATCGCCAACTGTTGTGGGATTGGGCTAACGAACCGACCGTGCGAGAAGTTTCCTTTTCGTCGGAAAAAATTCTCTGGGAAGATCATCTCAAGTGGTTCGACTCCCAGTCAAACAACCCCAATTGCATTATGTACATTGCTGTCAATCCAGATGATGCTCCTGTAGGACAAATTAGGTATAACATAGACGCTAGTGATGCTGTAGTTTCCATTAGTATTGCCAAGGAATTTCGCGCTCTGGGCTATGGCAGTAACTTGATTTTGCTAGCATCTGAAAAAGTATTTCATGTGACTCCCATTAGAAAAATTCATGCCTACATAAAACCTAACAATTATGCATCAGTTCGAGCTTTTACAAATGTAGGTTTTTTAGAGAAGTCAAAAACTGAAATCCAAGGACAGCCTGCGATTCATTTAGTCAGAGAAAGATAGGATTAAATTGGTTAAGACAGAGTATGAAAGAGATTAGTATTTTAGACAGAAAAATAGGTAATGCCTATTCCCCCTTGATTGTGGCGGAAATGTCAGGCAACCACAACCAGTCCTTAGAAAGAGCCTTAGAAATCGTAGAAGCAGCGGCTCAAACAGGGGCACACGCTCTCAAACTCCAAACTTACACTGCCGATACCATGACTCTCGATGTTAAAGAAGGGGAGTTCTTTATTGATGACCCCAAGAGCTTATGGCAAGGCAAATCTCTACACGATTTGTACAAACAAGCATATACCCCTTGGGAATGGCATAAACCCATATTCGACCGCTGTCGGGAACTAGGAATTATTTGCTTTAGCACTCCTTTTGATGCTACAGCAGTGGATTTTCTCGAATCTTTAAATGTCCCTTGTTACAAGATTGCCTCTTTTGAAAACACCGACTTACCTCTAATTCGTAAAGTGGCCAGCACTGGCAAACCGATGATTATTTCTACTGGTATGGCCACTGTTGCTGAATTGGGTGAGACAGTGCAGACGGCCAAAAAGGCAGGTTGTCAAGATTTAATCTTGCTTAAATGCACCAGTACCTATCCTGCCACCCCAGAAAATAGTAATATTTTGACAATTCCTCATCTGCGAGAGCTTTTTGATGTCCAGGTAGGACTGTCAGACCACACGATGGGGATTGGGGTTGCCGTGGCCAGTGTTGCCTTGGGTGCTACAGTAATTGAAAAGCACTTTACTTTGAGGAGGGCTGATGGTGGAGTTGATTCGGCTTTTTCTATGGAACCAGAGGAGATGGCACAGCTTGTGGTAGAGTCGGAAAGGGCTTGGCAGGCTTTGGGTAGGGTGCAATATGGCCCTGTTGATGTTGAGAAGGGTTCTTTGGTGTTTAGGCGATCGCTTTATGTTGCCAAAGATATGAAAGCGGGGGATATTTTCACCCCTGAAAACTTGAGGGCGGTGCGTCCTGGGTTAGGTTTACCCACTAAGTATTACAACATTTTACTAGGAAAATCGATTAACCAGGATGCGAAAAAGGGAACACCTGTAACCTGGAATTTAATGGGATAATAAACAATTATCCCATCATTATTAAAAAATCTGAAAACAGAAATAATGATAGAGAGGTAGGGAAAATGTCAGAACACAAAAAGGTATTATTTTTTGCACCCTATACCGGTCCGTGGGCATGGTTTCTTCATACTCGCGTTGATGCTGTTGTGGCTACGGCACTAAGGCTAAGGGGTTGCGAAGTTTCTGTTGTTGGTTGCGATGGAGTTTATCGAGACTGTTACATTATTAGAGGCGCTGGAAATAGAAAACAAGAGTTTTGCCAAATTTGCTCCCGGGCAGGTCAAGAATTTTTTAGCGAAAAATTTGAACTGCCTTATACACAATTGCGCGATTTTATTAATCAGAAAGATCGCGAAGAAGCCAATCAATGGATAGAAAGCGTTAATCCAGAAAGCTATGGGAATGCTTGTTATCGAGATTTAGCCTTAGGGAAATGGGTAACTTCATCAATTTACACTTTTTTTAGAATTACATCAAAAAGTTTATCAATACCCGATGTCGTAAAAGTTCACCGACAATACCTTATTGATGGTTTTTTGACTTATAAAGCAATTTCAAAAATCTTCGATCTTTACCAACCAACAAATTTATTTTTATTTGGAGCTCGTTTGGCACCTTACCGAGTAGTTTTTGAAGTTGCCAGAAATCGTAAAATAGATGTAATCGTTCAAGAAAGGGGGTTTGTAAATAACAAATATCGCTTTTTTGATAACCATCATTGCTTGAGTACAAAACCAGTTATTGATTTTTGCAATAGCTGGAAAAATATACCATTAACAAAAACTGAGTTAGAAGAAGTTAAGCAATATTTTATAGATCGCGAGTATGGACGTAACACGAATGGAGAAAAGTTTTATGAGTACAAAACAGAATATGCCGACGCTTTAAATAAGCTAAAGATACCCATTGACGCCAAAATATTTGCTGTTTTTACATCCAGCGAAGATGAGTTAGCTTTGTTTGAAGAATATGGAGGGATTACGAAGCAGCTTGAAGTCATCGATCGCTTGATAGATATATTCTCTAACCGAGAAGAATATTTAGTAATTCGACATCATCCAAACATCGCTGGCAACCACTATAACATAGGTGAAACTGACTTTTTATCAAAAGCGTATCAACAGGCTTTATCTGCTCCTAAAAACGTAAGAATTGTGATGCCATCGGAGCAACTAACCTCTTACGCTTTATTATGGCATAGCGATGCAGCGATCGGTTTTTTCAGTACGATGGCTATTGAAGCACCCGTAAGAGGTATTCCTACCGCGTCCTTTGACAAAGCTTTATATCGACAAGCTTTGAAATTTGGCATTTCTAATATCGATCGTGAATCATTAGCAACCCTAGTGGATAATCTTTTGTCGGAATCTGCCCGTCTTGGTTTGGAGGAATTAAGAAAGCTGTATCGTTTTACTCATGCCTATTTTCATAAATTTTCAGTCGAGTTTCGTTCCTTAGATGCCAAAAGTATAAAGTATGAAAGCGATCGGGAATTAGAACCGGGAAGCGATCCCGTATTGGATAAAGTATGCGATCGCATCATGTACGGCAATTCTATTTACAACCTACCTTCTAGTAACCTTTCTAATCGTTCGACAGAAGAAGAAGATGAGTTTTTAGCACGAGAGCTTCAAGAGATTAAAGAACATCGCGAAAGTGTTAGAGAAAAAACACTAGAACAAAATGAGTTACCAGTATTAGGGTCTTTGGGTATTATTTATCTAGACTACCACGAGAATCCAGAGTTAAAACAAGAACTGTCAGCTTGGATAAAAAAGCTCAGATACAATGCGGATAAGATAAAACTTTATCATAGCAAAGTTTTCAACTGGAAAAATTTCCAGGAAGTGGTTCGATGCAGTCTTGAGAAGCTGACAAATGTTCGAGAAGACTATGTACTCCTAACAAATAGCTTTATCCAACAGTACGATGCGTCAGTAACCTTATCAGCTTTTGATATTTTAGCAAGAGAAGAAAATCAAGCAACCGAAGGAGTTTTCTTTGGAGGTTGGTTGCCTTTCTCTCAAAGAAATGTGGAGTACAGAATCTTTACACGGCAAGGTATTTTCACTCCACACGATCCCGCTAAAATGTATCCAGAAGCAATGGAAATATTACCCCTTCTTTATTACGTTCCAACAAGCATATTGGCTTTCGGAATATTTAGGAAAAAAACGCTGGTAAGCCTGCTGGAAACAATAAAAGAAATATCGACAGTTAGCCAAATGTCTGAAACATTATTCAAGGCGATCGCTGCCGATCCTATTCAAAACCTAGAGCTGCCAATGCTAGTAGTTGACGAAAAATCGGGGGTGTTTAAAGAGTTATGGAAAAATGATTTAAAAATAGCCCTGAAGCATAATTTCAGGTTGCGAGAGATTAACTTTATTATCTTCCCAGACTGGAGTCAGTCGGAAGAAGCCATCTACAATGATTTTGCGAGAGTATTGAAAGCGATCGCCTCTCATCCAGATAAAGCAAGGATGACCCTTTTGGTGAATACCAGTAATATTGACGAAAAAGAAGCAGACATGGCAGTGTCTAGCATAGTAATGAATTTGTTAATGGAAGAGGATTTAGATGTTGAGGAAGGACCGGAGATTTCTTTGGTGGGAGAGTTGGGCTATATTCAGTGGGAAGCTCTTCTAAGTTGCGTTCGGGGTATTATCGGGTTGGAACATGAAAATAAGGAGGCGATCGCTCAAGTTGAAGCAGAAAGTATTCCCGCGATCCAACTGGAAAGCTTGCCAGATGCAATCCGTAGTTCCTAGAGGACCGGTCAAGTATTCTCAGAAACCCGGTTTTTCCAAAAAACCGGGTTTCTTGACCGAGTTCCCAGACAAAACAGTAAGAGGTTAATAATGCAAAGCATTCAATTAAAAACTCGCGTAAATGCCGATGGCATCCTGCAAGTACAAATGCCACCGGAGACCAAAGATACAGACTTAGAAGTAATGGTAATTTTTCAGCCATTATCTCAACAGCAGGAACAACCCCGTTATAACGCCTGGGGAAAACCTGTCACGCGAGAATCAGCTTTAGCAGCAATTTCTCGAATGCGACAACTGCGGCGGAAAATATCCATCGACAAGGATTCAATTCCAGAGATGATAGAAGAGGGGCGAAGATTTTGATTCAGTTTGTGTTAAGCTTTAACCGTTAACTTATACCCAAATTGTTTTTAAGGAAGAAAACAGATGCCAATCGAATATACACTGCGGGAAAATCGCTTAACTGCAGAACCGGGGGATTATATGGCAATGGTGACATCTACCCGAACTGCCGACTACGAAGAAGTTATCGACCGAGTAGTACGACAAGGCACTACAGTGGGCAAAGCTGATGCGATTAGCGTTATTGAAAATACCCTAGTAGCGGTAAAAGACCTTTTAATCGAAGGTGCTAACGTTAATTTACCGTTCGCGAATTTCTCCTGTAGCATTAAAGGCACTTTCAGCGGTCCCGAAGATACCTTCGACCCAAGTCGCCATCAAATAGTTATCAATATTAGTGCTACCAAGGAATTGCGCGATGTCATTCGGCAAGATGTCACCGTTTCCAAACAGGAAATGACGGTTCCTACCCCTAACCTTGTGGAATACATGGACTTCAATACTGGGGAACGAAACAGCGTTGTTACTCCTAGCGGTATGGCTCAAATTAGCGGAAACCGCCTCCAGTTCGATCCCGCCGATCCAGAACAGGGTATTTTCCTTATAGCCTCCGATGGTAGCGAAACCCGCGTCGGCGTTGTCGGAAGGAATATGCCTTCTACTCTAATGTTTTTGTTACCGGCGGAGTTAACTACAGGGGAATATGCTTTGGAAGTTCGGGTGAAAATGGGGGACGCCGTGCGTACTGGCAGTCTTAATAGGGTTTTGAGCGTAGCTTAAACTTCCTTTATAATGTCTGTCGCAGAACCATTATAATGTTGGTCGCAGAAACATTATAATGGTTGTCGCAGAAACATTATAATGGTTGTCGCAGAGACATTATAATGGTTGTCGCAGAAACATTGTAATGGTTGTCGCAGAAACATTATAA
>CAZUCT010000064.1:16564-27797 GCA_964619285.1 uncultured bacterium
TGTCGCAGAAACATTGTAATGGTTGTCGCAGAAACATTATAATGGTTGTCGCAGAAACATTGTAATGGTTGTCGCAGGACTTCCAGGAGGTTGTTAGGAAGGGCGATCGCTTATCGCCCAAACGCGCTAGAGTCAACCTTAAAAAAGTCCCCCAATATTTTAGCTTGTTTATCGCTAATTTCACCCCCACCATTAACTAGCTCAAGGACCGCTTCCTCCGAACCAACAGCCTCAACCAAATCTTCAGGTTTTACTCCCTGCTGTTCCATCAAAAACAGTAACATGGAATGAGGAGTTGATGCTGAACCGGGACGATAAAAATCGCGCTCGAATTTTTCAATTAAAAGAACTAATAACTCATACAAAGCTTCTTGCTCTGGAGTGCGGTTTTGAAGATGCATCAACTCTTCTACAACAGCCAGGGCTTTCTCATTTTCATCCTCTGTTTTTATTAACTTCGGCTGATATTTAACCAACAACTCGCTATATTTTTCAGCCCTAAAAGTAAGGGTCATTTTTCCAATGCTCCTTGTCGCATGCTAATATCAAGTCGCAATAAACAACCATAATAAAACCAAAAGGGTAAAGAAGGCAATCCTAGTCAAATCAAGGGTTCCACGCCTAAGACCCAATTGTTAATTGTTCATTGTTCATTGTTAATTGATATAACCAACCGTAAAACAGGCATCTTGCCTGTTTGCTCCACCAATAACCCAATTGTTAATTGTTAATTGCCCGTTACAAAATCCCTTACCTCACTCGCGGTTGACTCGCAGCGACAATCTGTTCTACAGTCAAGTCTAATTCTGGGAAAGTAGGAGAAATAATCCGATCGCTTCCCCGAAATGCCTGACTCCGATATTCGCCGTCGATAAGCTGATAAACAAAAACGGTGGGAACTTTAGAACGACCCAAATAGGAACGAGAGGCGATCGCTAAATAATCCACTATCCAATATTCGGGAATCCCCAAACGCCCGTACTCGTCCAATTTGTCAACATAATCATTCTCCCAGTTAGTAGATGTCACCTCCACTGCTAGCTTCAAAGGTTCTCGAAATCCTTGATATGTGTAAAGGTATCTATCCCAAATCTCCCCATCCACTACAGACACATCGGGAATCCGTCCTCGTTCTTCCCCTTCTGTCGCTACCGTTCTCACTAATGCGGTGCGCGTCACCACTAAATCCAGATTGAGCCGTTCGATTTCGCGGTCTATCGTTCTCTGGATTAAGTTGGCAACATTCTCATGGGCACCTATAGGTCGCATTTCTTTTATTTCTCCATCTACGAGTTCGTAAATAGCGCCATCTTCCGGGTATTGCTCGATAAATCGGTCGAAAGTTAGTCTAGTTTTGGTTATATTCATATAGCAATTAGCTCCTCAGATAAGCCTACTGTTGTCATTGCGAGGGGGGGTGTGGTTGAGTTAAGCCTTTGGTTTTGTTGTTATGTCCCCCCGTGGCAATCTTTTTAGAAGGCAAGAGGCAAGAGGCAATAGGCAAGAGGGAAAGAAGGATTTATAGCAATCCCAAAAGCGAGTTGTAATAAGTTCAAAAGTAAGTAAAAACCCCCAAACTCTTAACTCTTGCCTTTTGCCTGTTGCCTATTGCCTACTTCTATGAGATTGCTTCGGCTAACTTAACATCTTTTCCAGAAGTTTAACTGGTTTACCAGCCACCTCGCAATGACAGTAGAGGGATTTTTGCTTAAGCGAGGGGGGGTGGGTAAGAGAAGAGCCAACGACACACCAATAACCCATCCGCACTCGTCCGCTACAACATCCGCTGCTAACCAAACTCGGTCGCCCACCAATAACCCATCCGTTACGCCCCTCGTTTTTCCGCCGCATCGCAATGACAATAGCAAAGATATCCTACTCTTTAGCAACAGGAATTTTATATTTACCCACGCGGTAAGCTGTTAAAGAACTTTTCCGGTTGTTTTCTTCTACCATTGCGATTAACTCATCTAGCGCTAGAGTGAGAGCATCTATCTTGCGGATAGTTTCCCGCCAGTTAGCAACCGAACGGGTCCTAGTTTCGGCATCGGGTATCTTTTTTTGGTCGTTCATGGCAAATTCCAAATTCTTTTACTTTCGTTGGTGCTTGCTTCTACCGCATCGGCTACTGCCGATGCGTCTTCAAGAGTTTGAGTTAATAAATTTAGCATAGCATTGGGAGCCTTATGTTGAGCCTCGGCAATTGCTAAAGCAAGGGTAGAAAGTCGAGAATAGGGATTTCTCAGCCTTTCTGCCCCATTTTGAAGTTGTTCGAGTTCGGGGAGAGTTTCCTCAGTCTCGTCGTAATCCTCAAATAGATTGTACTCGTGGTAAAATACTGTCAAAAGTATTCAATCACCAAAAAAGAGGTTAACCCATGCCCTTACCATTTCCAGGAATGGATCCGTACTTGGAACATCCCGATCGCTGGCCCTCAGTCCATAGCCGCTTAATCGTCGAACTAGCCGATTTTCTCACTCCCCAACTGCTGCCCAAATACTTTGTCGATATCGAAGAGCGAATTTATCTAACTGCCGGGGAAGAGAGAGCAGTGGTAGTTCCCGACGTGACAGTAAAACGCGATCGCTTTAACCCCAACCCTGGCACTAACGCAGCAGCAGCGAAAAGCCCTTCGGGCGTCGCTTCCCTTACCGCGACGGAACCGGTAGCGGTAACGGTGCCGATGCTCGAAGAAGTCAAGCGCAATTATCTAGAAATCAAAGAAGCTGACAGCAAAGAAGTAGTAACGGCTATAGAAATTCTCTCTCCCACCAACAAGCGACCGGGTAAAGGCAGAGAAAAATACGATCGCAAGCGCCAACAAATTTTTAACAGTCGCACCCATTTAGTAGAAATAGACTTATTAAGAAACTGGGAACCCATGCTACTTTTCGACTGCAACCTCAAAAGCGATTATCGAATCCTAGTCAGTCGGCAAGAACAGCGATCGCGAGCCGCTCTGTATGGTTTTAAGTTACAAAATCAAATCCCCCTATTTCCCGTACCCTTGCAACCGAAAGATACCGAACCAGTAATAGACTTGCACGATTTATTAAACCAAATTTACGACCGAGCCCGCTACGACTTGAAGATAGATTATAGCACTTCCCCCGCGCCTCGTTTACCCAAGGTCGATGCAGTTTGGGCGGACAATTTATTGAAGCAACAGGGATTGAGATAAAGCTGGGATTTTTTTTGGCGTAGCAAAATAGGGGATGTCGTATTATGGCAAAAACGACGCAGCCACGATCCAAATAATGAAGCCGCAGCATCCCGTCTTTTGCAACGCCAAACCATCAACTTCCTCCTTCTATATATCTCTGCCACATTCCCTCGTAAGCCTTCTCCATCTCGCGAGTAAACTGCTTGCCGTTCCACAGTGGGGCAGTTTGTTTGGACTTACGCAACTTCCAAGATATCTCCTGCCGCAACTTCTCATCCTTTCCTAACCTAATCCCCCACTCTACATATTCCTCATCAGTCCAGGCGATACCCTCGTTGATGCCGGCATTCATCATCATGGTATAGCTATTGCGGGCTGCAAACTGTTGTCCCACCCGCGTCACTATTGGAACGCACATCCATAGAGTTTCCATTGTTGTAGTCGCGCCGTTATAGGGGTAAGTGTCGAGGACGACATCGGCTATTTGTAAATTAGCGCGGTGAATTTCTTCTAATTGAACTTTAGGAATAAATTTTATCCTGTCTCTAGCTATCCCTTCTTCCTCAGCTATTGCAGAGAAAAAATGATTGAGAGAGTCTTTTTCGCCAAAACTTTTAATTAAGTAGTAACTATGAGGAACTTCCCTCAAAATTTGCATTTGCAACTTAGCTACTTGCGGATTATATTTAGAACCTATTTGCATCCCCAGATAAACCACAGCATCATCGGGAATTTCTAAATCTGCACGGGTAATGCTCGGCGCGATCGCTTCAAACCCATCTACAGCTAAGTAAGTTTGAGGGAGTCTCCATATTTTTTCCCGATAATATTCCCCTGCATTTTCTGGCAAAACATAAGGATCGGCAATATAATAATCAATAGTCGGCACGCCAGAAGCATCCCACCCCAACCAAGTAGCTTGTACTGGTGCGGGTTTTAGCGCCAGGATCCCGCAGGTGCCGGTAATGGTTAAGCTATCGAGGTCTATTAAAATATCAATTTCATCTCTATAAATTTGTTCTGCTATTTCAATTTGTGTTAAACTGTATTGACGGGCTACATCGGCATAATTGACGTACCATTTTTGAAGATCGTCATTGGTTTGAATCGCACCGAGCATATAAGCGTAAAATTTAAACCTTTCGCGATCGTGATGTTTAAATAAAGAGCGAGCCAGCCAGCCCACGGAATGTCTTCTAAAAGAAGAGCCAATATATCCAATATTTAAAGTTTTTTCCCTCAAATTTCTTTGGGAAACATTAACAGCTTCGCGATGATATCTGTTAATCTCTTCTCGACAGGCAATCTCCAGATTGGCCTGACAGATATCGGCTACTTGTTGTCGTAGTTTGAGGTTTTCTTGAGGATTATCTTGCAAATACGGAAAGATGTAATTAGTAGTATATAAACCGATTAGGCGATCGCTTAAACCTAATTCTAGCAACGGCTTTTCATATAGTTTATTGAGTATTTCTTTTTGTTTTAACATCAGTGCAGATATTTCCTGTCTATATCCCCCTGACATCATCATTGACTTAATAATCAGATAATTTTGATACAGTAAATCGGGTATTTCTGTTACTAATTTATATGCTTCTTTTGCGTAGTTTATAGCCTTCGAGTATTGACCTAGATCTGCGCGCAAATTTGATAAGTGACTTAGCAATTTGACTTTTTTCTGAGACACTTGTAAGGCTAATTCGCAGTAATTTATTGCCAGCTCGT
This sequence comes from uncultured bacterium, assembly GCA_964619285.1. Taxonomy (GTDB): domain Bacteria; phylum Cyanobacteriota; class Cyanobacteriia; order Cyanobacteriales; family Microcoleaceae; genus CALKCV01. The sequence goes on from CAZUCT010000064.1 coordinate 21,453, forward strand.
GTTGATGCATTACATAAGTTAATTCATAGCTTAACTGAAGAATATTGCTCGCAAACCTTTCTTTTATTTCACTTTTCTTGAATTGGGGGAGCATTGCTGCCGTTAAGTCTTTTGAAGCAGGCAGTAAAGGCGCATATTTTAAAGTTCGATCCCAAACGCTAATTAAGAGATATGGATCGGCAGTTATGTTAGCTTCGTGCAATAATTCCAGAAGCCCCCATTCAGTTAATTCCTCTCCCGTATAAATTTCTAATTCTATTGACAAAGCAATTAAATTTAACAGGTTATTAATATCTTCTGGGTTAATTCCCCTAATATGTTGGCGAATCCCCCATGCCTCTCTATATTTTTGCATCCCTGCTTGACGATTGGCTTCTGTTGCTAAGATATCGACTAATTCCGCACTCCACCTTTCAACTTGCTCTGCATCGCCATCTGCTATCGCCCAGAGCCAAGTTGCTTGTGCTTCCTCCTCTTTTTCTAATAGAACCAACATTAAACCTAAATACCAATAATTAATTTGATTTTCAGGCTCTATCTCGATAGCTTTTTCGTAGCACTCAGATGCCTTTTCATAGCGCTCTGCCATCCAATGCTGCTCTGCTTGGACTTGTAAATTTATTGCCGAGTTAGTTTGTAAGTTATCAGTAGTCATAAATTAATTTCAGCTAATAATTTTTGTAACGCTTCCAAAATATTAATGAACTTGTAGGGGCAAAGCATTCGGGCGATAAATGTCGATAAAAATCATAAATTTTAATGTCCGAATGCTTTGTCCCCACCTCGCGTTAAATTTTAGTGACAAATACCAACTGTAGGTTGGGTGGAGTGAAACGGAACCCAACAAAGTCCCTAGATAAAAAATCCCCCTAAATCCCCCTTGGAAAGGGGAACTTTGAACCTATCTTCGCTAACCGCTATCAACATACTTCTGCCACATTTGCCGATATGCGTTTTCCATTTCGCGGGTAAACTGCTTCGCATTCCAGAGTGGGGCACTACCCCTCGACTTCCTTAACTTCCATGAAATTTGTTTTCTAAGACCTTCATCCCTACCCAATTTAATCCCCCACTCTAAATACTCCTCATCGTTCCAAGCAATACCTTCAGTGATGCCAGCGTTAATCATCATAGTGTAGCTGTTGCGGGCGGCAAACTGCTCTCCTACCTTCGTTACCATAGGAACCCCCATCCACAGAGTTTCTAAAGTAGTAGTCGCACCATTGTAGGGATAAGTATCTAAAACTACATCTGCAATGGCTAAATTAGCTCGATGAATTTCCTCAAAAGCAACTCTGTCTATAAATCTCAGACGCTCCCTTGCTACTCCTTCTTCTGCAGCTATCTCTATAATAAAATCGTTCATAAAATCTTGATTGCCAAATCCCTTAATTAAAAAGTAGCTATTCGGTACGTCGCGCAAAATACGCATCTGCAATCTCAACATTTGAGGATTGTATTTAGCTCCTTTTTGAACGCTTAGATAAACCACGGCATCCTCGTTAATATCGAGCTCGTCTCGTCGCAAACTAGGCAATCCTACTTCAAAACCACTTACTGCAACGTAAGTTTGAGGAAGTCGCCAGATTTTTTCGGAGTAATACTCTCTAGCATTTTCCGGAAAAACATAAGGATCGGCAATATAATAATCAATAGTTGGTATTTCCGAAGCATCCCAACCCAACCATGTCACCTGCACCGGTGCTGGCTTCAATGCCATAATCCCACAGGTATTTGTTAAAGTAACGCTATCGAGATCGATTAAAACATCGATTTCGTCTTCGTAAATTTGTTTGGCGATTTCTCCTCCCCCGACACCATATTTGTAAGCTTTATTTGCCTTGTTTGCATACCATTCTAGCAATGGATCTTGACGATGCTCGGCTGCTATTAAATAAGCATAAATTTCAAATCTATCGCGATCGTGATACTCAAACAACCATCGCGCTATCCAACCCACCGAATGTCTTTTCAAGCAATGAGATACATATCCAATTTTTAAGGGCTTTTCCCAAGATTCACTTGTTGAAAATGTCGGTCGCCTCTGACGATACTTTTTAACCGCCTCTTGATGGACATCCTCCATATTTGCTTGACAAATTTGGGCGAGTTTGTGACGAAGTATGATATTTTCTTTAGGAGAGTCTTTAACATACGGAAAAAAGAAGCAAGAATTGTACAAACGCATTAAGTTGATTGATGAACCCAGATTAGTTGGAGGTTCTTTGACTAAAGATTCTAGTAGGAATTGTTGGCGATCGATTAATTGTTTGGCTTCTTCATTGTACCCTCCTGAATTCATCATTCCCTTTAGAATCGTGTGATTATCATAAATTTTATCCCACAGTTTTTCTGAAAGAGAATAGCATTGTTTGGCATAGTCTATTCCTAAAGTAAAATTAGCTGTATCAATATAAAATTGAGCGAGGGTGCGCAGAGTTTCTAAATGTTGCGGTGCTAAACTTAAAGCTATTTCTAGGTATTTAATCGCTGTTGTTCGCTCTCCATAGGAATAGGCAATCTCATATACGAAAGGACTGACAATATTAATAAAATCTTGAGGCTTCCGAACGTAATTTGCACAGGCTTCTGCAAAATCGAGAGACGATTGATGTATGGGAGCAGAAATTAGTAGTTTCTTCAAGATATGCAACAATAAATCTCGATTTAGCTCTATTGACAACTCTGCTTTAAGTAAGGAGATTACCCCAAACTCAATTAATTCTTCTCCCGTATAAGTCTCAAGGGTAATAGAAAGATCGATTAAACATAAAAGGTTATCGAGATGGTTGGGATTAATTTCCCGAACGTGCTGTCGGATAGCCCAGGCAACTGCATAATTCTCTAACGATGCTTGTCTGTTAGCTTCTGTTACTAACACCTCCACAAGCTCCTGCGTCCAGGCGTCAACTTCTTCTGGCTCCCCATCTGCTAGCGCTAAGAGCCAGGTTGTCCGTGCTTCCACCTCTTGTCCTTGCAGTAGCAACATTAATCCTAACTGCCAGTAGTAGTAACGATTGTCAGGAGCTAAACTTATTGCTTGTTCGTATAAACTTGCTGCTTTGGCATATTTGCCATTAATTAAACATTGATTAGCTTCTTGCTGCCAACTACTCTTACTTTTAAGTGAATAATTATCTAACATAATACTTTTAAATTTTAGGATATAAATAAAAAGGTAGTGCGCTTGCACTACCTTTTTATTCGATATCAAACATTAAACTTGACGATGGATTCTGTTACTATTTACCGCCAATTATTAATTTCCTAAAGTGCAGTTGTCCAGTCTGCAGTATCTGCACAATCTGTATCTCCATCTGCGGAGTATGCTCCTGCAGCGGTTCCTTCGCAAAGTGCAGACTGTGAAGTTCTTTGAGCATCTATGTAAACTAAACCTACATACCCCGCAAGTGCTGCACCGCCAGTTCCGGTCCAGGCTGCTGCACTGTCGGTTGTATCGGCACTACCCAGTGCATAAGTGTAATTAGATGTTTCAGTTTTGATACCGAGACCAAGATCGCCAATGTCTGCCATACTGCCAATGAACTGGTTCCGTTCAACGTAAAAGGATTGCTGACCCTTGTTAATAGAAGCAAGATACTGCTTCGCTTCAGACTGCTTTGCTTTATTAGCTTGGTTTAAGAAAGAGGGCAGCGCAATAGCGGACAAAATGCCGATAATGATGATAACCACCAACAATTCGATTAGGGTGAAACCCTCTTCCTTTCTCTTCTTAGCAACGTGTTGTAGAAACTTGGCTTTGAATTCAGTTTTCATTTTGTTTTCTCCTATAAAGTGGAAGTTGATTTGTTTCTCTATGTACTTAACTTACCCACCAATAATTTTTTTCATAACACCTCCCGAAAAAATTTTTTCCCAGACATCCTACCTAAACCTCTAAAAGCACATAAAGAAAAGAAGCCAGGCTACCCAACAATTCCTTAATTTCCTGCCGAGCTTTCTGGTGGCCTACAGGTTCCATCGTAATTGGGTCTAGGGGTCTAATCTTCACCCGCCGTTCCACCAAAGACTCAAAAGTACAAAGGCCATCCCACAGGGGCAACAAACAAGAAGCCAGACTACTATCCAGCCTAACAGGCACTAAGGTTGGCAGTCTGATATAGCGACTCATCTCGAAAGGGCTATGGCCATTAATACAGTTAATCAAATCTTCCTTTACCCGAGCATTCTTTAACTGTGGATGCAGGCGTATCCTTGCTCTGTGCCAATCAGACTCACTCCACTCTGAAACAGGGACAAAAAACCGACCTGGCCCAGGATGGCCGCACCAAAAGTCTAGCAAACGGTGGATCGGTTGCAGCAGTTCAAATAGATGCAGTAGCTCTTCTATTGAAGTCTCTGGCAAACTCATTCCTAGAAAAACTGGTAAATCGTCTTCTTTCTTAAATAAACCCATGATGTCCCACTGTTCCCAATTCACCATACTAATAAACTCCAAACCAGCATTTTTTAAGGCTGCAAAAACCTCCGGTATGGTAAACCCTTTATCTCCTAAAAATAAATAATTCATGTGTATCCATTCTTCATCTTGTACCTTTTCTGGAACCCACACTTGCCTTTTGAGTATGTTTGAATCATGCAAAGCTTCTATAGTTTCTCTGGCAATTTCCACCTCCATTTCTCCAGGATGTTCGTTCATCAATCCCATCATTTTGAATATTTCTTGTGCCCTATAATAATAGTGACGTTGTAGGGAGCTATGAAGATTAGTTCTAATAATACCATCAGGTTTTAAAACAGACTTCATTAACTGCAAACCCACAACTATGTCTGGTAATAAGTAAAGAACTTCATCATTATTAATATAGTCAAATTCTAAACCAAAACTAGGCAAATCCTCCATAGACATGACCTGAAATTCACAATTATCAAAACCATGATATTGCAGCCGTTTTCTTGCTAATTCTACAGATTTTTCCGAGATATCAATGCCGATTATTTTCGCCCCTGGATTTGCCTCTGCCAACACCAATGCTTTATAACCGCTGCCGCAACCAGCATCTAAAATAACTTTGCCTTCAGTTTCAATTACCTGTTGATTCCTGAGATAGAATGACGTTACCAGATTATGAATATAAAGGGGCTCATAATCATCTTTAGGAGACTTTTCTACTGGAACTCTAGGGTAAGTTACTACATCAAATTGTTGGCGAATTTTTTCTTGCAATTCAAAGTTATTTGCATCCATTTTTAATAATTTTTTTTAGATAAAAACCCTTGACAAAACCCCATCTATGGTGGTACGGATAAATAATTCCGAACCCTAGAAGGGGTTAGCCAGCCTAGTAGTTAATCTCCTACTATAGAGGAAAATTGTCATAGATGGACAACAAACCAGCATTCATTCTCAAAGTCTTAATCCTCTCTACTCTTATTTCCCTTCTCATTAAATACGGTGGGCCATCTCTTTCCGTTCCCGCCACGGCCACCAGCGCCCTCATAGCTGTCTTATTACCTAGTGCTGTGATGGGCCTGTTGTTATGGCGGCGGTTGCGGGAGTCTATCCCCCCCGGCCCCCCTTGAAAAGGGGGGAGGAAGAAAAGAGTCGATCGCCCTCTGCCACGAGAAAAGGGTGGGAGAATGGGAGCCGCGACGTTTTAACTCGCGGAGGGAATTATACTTAGGCGGTTTGAACCGTCGTGAGTCTTAAAGATGGGGGAGGGAAAAACCCTCCCTATTCTTCTACCGCCTTGGCCTTACTAACGATTTAGACGTATTGCCTGAGTCTTTAATCCAGGCAATTATGGACTCATGTTTTGGGGCTGTACGCATAAAAGTTAAACTCCTATTTCTAGGGTAATGGTCGCGCAAGGCAGCTGTTATCGGTCGGTACTTTCCAAATAGCACTGTTCTACCCCTCGTACAACTGTTTAACTATCTGGTTTTAGTAGCTCTAAACTGGCGAGGCATTCCAAGGTAAGAACTTTAACTCTTGCCGATAACGTAGTCCTCTAAAGACTTAGCTCTTCTTCAGCATATCTAAATTAACGAGGCACGAAGCTTCGCTACTTCAGAGCGGGGTGCTGACTCTTGGAAAGGGAGAGTTTGTAGTAAGCGCTTTAGGGTCTCGTATATGGCCATTTTTACCTCGCAAGTGGAATGGCCATGAGTTAAGGCTAACTGGCCCAGCAGAAACCGGGTTTTTTAAACAATACCTTCTTTTCTTGTAGGTTGGGTGAAGTGAAACGGAACCCAACGAAGATGTTGGGTTCCACGAAGGTCCGCACAACCTACATAGTGAAACGGAACCCAACGAAGATGTTGGGTTCCACGAAGGTCCGCACAACCTACAATTCTTTAGCTACAATTCTATAGTGAAACGGA
>CAZUCT010000065.1:0-15531 GCA_964619285.1 uncultured bacterium
CTTTTTTTGGTAAGCTTTGCCTAAATTATGGCGAGCTACAATTAATTCTGGGTCTAGTTCTAAAGCTTGCTGGTAAGTGGCGATCGCTCGTTCTATTTTTCCCGCTGCTAAAAATGCTTGACCCAAGTTGTTATAGAGAGTTGCATCCTCTGGTTGGAGAGCGATCGCTTTTTCAAATATCTCTATTGCTTCGTTTAATTTCCCTTGCCCGATTAAAATCCCCCCCCAATTACTATAAGCCTTTACCTCAATCAAATCCTTGGTAGGGGATAAATGTATTACTTGTTGATAATTATAAATAGCTGCTTCTAATAAACCCTGCTGTTGGAGAACCACGGCAAGATTGTAGATAGCTTGAATATCGTCGGGGTTGAGGGCGATCGCTTCTCGATAATGAGTACTAGCCCCAAGTAAATCTCCCTGGTGGTGAAGAGCTATCCCCAGATTGTAATGTACTAAAGTTAGGCGGGGTACGACAGCGAGAGCTTCACGATAGAACGAAATAGCTTCTTCTAGCTTTCCTTCCTGTTGAAACAATAAACCCCTCTTGGCTTTTTCTTCTGCTAACTGCGACAACTTTGGAGAGGTCATATCGGTCATTTTTATATTAGTTTCTTAGTTTACCCGGTTTTAAGTAAGAATTTTAATACTACTAAAAATAAAAGCACCCTGGGTAGAGCGAGTATCCTGGTTTGGTTTAACGTCTATCCCTTGCTTTTATTGCCGGTTTAGATAATTTCAAAATCATCGGAACCGATGTCTAGATTGCTATTCAATTGTATGAACGGCACTGCCTGACCGTTTTGGTCGATATAGTAAACCTGACCTCCCACGGAGTCGTAAACTAAATTAGCATCGCCTGCAGAACTTGGATTGTTGGGATCGAAGTTAGCGATAGTAGTAAACTCGTTCGGAGCGATCGGACTGGAACCGCCAAAGAATGGATTCAAGCCTCCTTGAGAAGTTAACTGGTCGAAAATAGTCCCATCGAGTTGGATTTGGTCGTCCACCGGAGTAAAGTCGGTTAGGGTATCTACGCCGAAGGCTCCAGCAACATCCGGTGCCGTTGCTTCTGGTCCGAAATACTCGAACCGGAAGACATCCGCTCCGTTGCCGCCGATGAGACTGTCATTGCCAGCGCCTCCAATAATTAAATCGTCCCCATCGCCGCCGAGAATGGTGTCGTTACCTTCGTCGCCAACAACGGTATCGTTGCCTTGGTTCCCTTCGACTAAATCGTCTCCTGCACCGCCGCTAACTGAGTCGTTGTCCAGCCCGCCTCTTACAGTGTCGTTACCGCTGCCGCCGCTGACAGTATCGTTACCTCGGTCTCCAGAAACGAAGTCATCTCCTTCGTTACCTTCTACGAGATCGTCGTCTTTACCGCCAAAGACGGTATCGTTCCCCGCCCCACCTCTAACGGTATCGTTTTCGCGATCGCCTCTAACGTAGTCGTTATCGGCTCCGCCATCTACCAAGTCATCGTTTTTACCGCCGTAGAGAGTGTCGTTGCCGCCACCCCCTAGAACGGTATCGTTATCTCGGTTGCCGTGAACCTCATCGTCTCCTTCTCCTCCATCTACTAAGTCGTTGTCTTTACCGCCATAGATGGTATCGTTGCCAATACCTCCTAAAACAGTATCTTCTTCGCGATCGCCTCGCAGATCGTCGTCTCCTCCTTCACCTTCTATCCAGTCGTTATCTTTTCCACCGAAAACCGTATCGTTGCCGGCTCTGGCTAGAATAGTATCGTTACCTCTATTCCCTTCTAGCCAATCATTTCCTGAAGTACCGATTATGGAGTCTTGACCGGATAAACCTCTGATGGTGTCGCGACCTCCACCACCCGCGAAGACATCGTCGCTTTCCCCACCTATAATTAGATCCGAATCCGGACTTCCTTGCAGGCGGTTGGGCTGGTCTGTAAAACCTTCTATAATTAACCCACCAACTTCGTTTGGTTCCGAGCGCTGGGGCTGGGTGGGATTAGTTATTATTTCTGACATATTTGTTTTCCTTTGTAGTAGCTAAAGTTTAGTGTCCATCTAGATTCTATTTCTTGGATTTAGATGCCCGCCTCTGGTAAGTCCCAAGACGTATTGCTTTTTGCTAGTGTTTCTCGATTTTGCTGGCCCCGTCCGGAGCCATTCTCGTTTTCGACTTTTGTTAATTAAAAAATTTAAGAATTTTAGTCTATTCCTGCCATTATTAGCTGTATTTACATAAAAACACTTACTCCATTCAGGCTAACCTATAATTTTTTATTTGAGAAGCGATCGCCATCACAGAATTAAGCTAAGGCGCATTTAAAATGCACGGCCCCTGTTGCCTGTTGCCTCTTGCCTCTTGCCTAGAGCTACGATACCGATCGGTAGTTTAAATACCGAACAGCTTAATGCCGATCTTTAAATTTTCTCAGAGAAAAAAATATGTGACTTTAGTCAGACTTTGCCAACAAGTAAACTAACTTTTTAACTAGGAGCAAAAAAAAATGTTAAATAGTTTTGAGACTGCCAGGGTTAGCGTCATAATTCCTACTTTTAATTGCGATCGCTACATTGCACGAGCCATCGATAGCGTTCTAAGCCAAACCTATCGAGATTACGAGATCGTCGTCATTGATGATGGTTCCACGGACAAAACCCCCCAAGTGCTACAGCCATATCTTAACAAAATTCGCTATATCTATCAAGAAAATCAAGGGGTGTCGGTAGCTCGCAATCGCGGCATAGAATCTGCCACAGGCGAATTAGTGGCTTTTCTGGACGCAGACGATTTGTTTCTTCCAGATAAGCTGGCCCATCAGGTGGCCGTTTTTGACGAGTTTCCAGAATTGGGCATCGTCCATAGCGGCTGGCGGCGAGTTAACCAAGAAGGGGAAACTATTAAAAACGAAGAACCGTGGCATAAGATTCCCAAGTTGGACTTAGAGGCTTGGCTGCGGTGGAAGCCCATCGGCACTATGGGAACTTTGATGTTTCGTCGCCACTGGTTGCTGGAGGCGGGAGGGTTTCAGCCCGGTTTGGGTCACGCGGAGGATGTGGATTTATTGTTGCGGCTGGCTTTGCGGGGTTGTCAGGCCCATTGGTTGCAGGAAGTAACCATTTGTTATCGCCAGCACGATCGCAATACCATGCGCGATGGTTTGTCTCAAGCTCGTTCTATTAATAAGGTCTTGGATAAGTTTTTTACTCGATCGGAGCTGCCTTTTGAAGTTCGTTTGTTGGAAAAACAGGTGCGCTACAATACTTTGGTTTGGAGTTCTTGGTATTTGTATTTCACCGGTTTTGCTCGGGAAATGGTGGAGTATTTGCAAAAGTCCTGGGAATATAGCCCTTATTTACCCGTAGAAACTGCAATTCATTGGGTAGAAAGTTTTGCGAATTTTTCTCAAAATATAGGGGAAGATTTAGATGCAGATTTTCTAGCCAGGACTCCTGAATGGCAGGAGTTAATGCGGTGGGCCTTGGCGAAGCCTTGCGGATGCAACATCCCTCGTTCTGTCCGAGAATAAACCGAGATTTTTGTTCTTGAAAAATCCAAAATAGGTAATGGGTAATAGGATTATTGCTAATTTGATAATTCCCTATTCCCCATTCCCTATTACCTATTCCCTTGTTTTTACAAGTTTTTAGTTAAATTGTAGATGATAGAGAAGCCTACTACTAAAACTATTGGAACTGAAATCATGCTAACTACTGCTCCCATTGGCATACCCGAGGAAATTACATAAAAAACTATGGCACTATAGGGAATCAAGGCAGCGATGCCTACCATAGTTAATTTTTTGCGGGTCCACTTAATATCTTTTTTAAGTGGTGTTGTTAAGATTGATTCGTCTTTGAGAATTTGGAATCTTTTGCCCATATTTGGCTCCTTAGTTGCTAGATAGTCGGTCAAGTATTCTCAGAAAACTCGGTTTTTCAGATATCAGAAACCCGGTTTTTTGAAAAAACCGGGTTTCTTGACCTGTCTTCTAGTTTAATTCTTCCGGTTTAAATCTATATGTTTTTTATTTTAGCAAGTGCGTCCCCGTTATTGCCATAGGTTTTTATAACCGAGACTTCCACCCAGACGTAATTTTCAAACAATTAGTTCCAATTCAACTCCATGCCCAAATAGTCTTCTAACTTTTGATTGTGGGAGCTAAAATAATCGTTTAACAGGTGACGCATCGACTCGCTAATAGGAGAGTACGAACCTGAATTGAGTTTTCTGTATTCTCCTCCTTCGTTTTCTGGCAAACCTAAAAACTCAAAAACTTGTTTCATCGTCGAACTCGGTTCTTGATAAAGGTCTTCTCCTCTCAATATTAATAACTGTTCTCTGGGAAATATTTCCAGCCATTTTTTAATAAATTCAATGTAAATTCCCCTGCCTAAATAATTTCCCGTCTGGTTCCAATACTTTTTATCCCCCACTAGATTTTCTGGATTTTTTGCCAACATTTCTATTTCCGATTTTATCGCTGCTTCAAAGGAACGATTTTCCCATCTCAACCTCAGCCAATGATTGTATTGAGAAAAAGCCCTATCTATAGGATTTCTGATAATTAACAGTAACTTGATGTTAGGAAAAGCTTCCTTTATCCTAGAGGCAGATTGCCAATTTTCCAGATAATTAGGCGTAGCTTCTCCTGTTAAATAATTGAGATTTTTAGGAATGGGAGGAAAATGAGCTAAATACCAATCTATTCCCTTGTCAAAATCCCGATACCAAAAATGGGTTTCTTTTTTGACTGCAGGCAGAATTTGGGGATGTTGAGATATGTAATTTTCCAGGGAAGTAGTGCCGCTTTTTTGGGAACCAATAATAATATAGTCTGGACCTTTTGCATTTTTAAAATCCCAATGTTTTTCGACAAATTCCAGGTTAGATTCTTTAATTTTATTCAAACAAGCCGTTCGATAACAATTCATTGCTGGTTTTAATTTCTCTTTGACCGTGAGAATTTCACCTTCATTGATATAGCCCCAAATAGCATCTGGATGATTTTTGTTGAATTGACGATAAAATTTTAATACTCCTTCTATTTTTTCCTGCTGCAGTAAAAAATTCAACAAGTTAGAATAATAGAAAAACCAAGGATATTCCGGCCTGATTTTAATCGCTTTGATATAGGTCGCTGCTGCTTCATCCCACCGCTGTAGTTCTTGCAATACTTCGGCTAATTGATAGTAATTTAAGAAGCCATTAGGATTTTTATTTATCCCTTCGCGGTAACTGGCTATTTCTTTTTGTAATTCCTGTTTTTTAGCTAAGACTTCCTGGAGTCGTTCCGAGATTTCGGGAGCTTGTGGCTTAAGAGCTAAAGCCATATTATAAAGAACGATCGCCCCATTATATTGATTTTTTTCCGCTAAAGCATTTCCTAAATCAAAATAAAATTTATCCTCAGAAGGCAGTTTTATTTTGTGCTTTTCAGAGTTAGATAAGACCGCATCTCGATAGAACTTAATAGTTGCTTGTAAATCTTTATAGGCACTTTTTTGTAAGGCAAATCCCAATTTTTCGTGAAGTTCTGGAAATTCTTTTAAATTGAATACAAACAGATAAGCTGCCACAACTTCATCCCACCTTTTCAATTGGAATAATGCTTCTGCCAAACTGTAATAAGACCAGATAAAATCTGGTTTTAGTTCCACCGCCCGGTAATAAGAAGCGATCGCCTCTTCTAATTCCCCTCCCTCTTGCAGAACATTTCCTAATTTATGGTAAACTACCCAAGTTTCCGGTTGAATCTCCAGAGCTTTTTCATAGCTATTTCTCGCTTCAGCTAACAGTTTTTGCGTGGCTAAAGCATCCCCTAAACTGTGATAAATTACAGCCGCATCGGGTTTTAATTGACTGGCTTGACGATAATAAGTTATTGCTTCTTCCCACTCGCCAATATTAGTTAAAGCTTTACCCAAACCGTATTGAGACCATACTCCTTCGGGGTTGATTTTGACAGCTTGACGATAATTTGTTATCGCTTTCTTCCACTCTTGGCGATCGCTATAAATTTCCCCTAAATTGTGGTAAGCCTGAGATATTTCTGGGTTTAATTCCATAGTCCGTTCGTAACAAGAAATCGCCTCTTCCACCTTGCCAGCTCTGAGAAGGGTATTGCCCAATTCTAGATGTTCCCAAGGTTTTGCTAATAATGGTTCTAAGGTTAAAGCGCGATACCAGTAGGTGGCCCCTAACTCCGGCTTATCTGCTACATCGCAAGTTTTGGCCAAAGTTTGGTAAAGGTTGGCATTATTTGGTTCCAGTTCGACTGCTTTTTGGTAGCAGGCGATGGCCAAATCCCATTGTTTTTGATTTACATAGAGATGGCCCAGATTGAGATAAGCGTCGGTCATTTTGGGGTGGCGGGCGATCGCTTTATGGAAATATTCCCGGGCCGCTTCTATTTGACCCATTGCCTGGAAGACTTTACCAAGGGTATTGCAGGCGGGGGCAAAGTCCGATAGAAGCTCCAAAGCAGCGATGCAGGCGGTTTTAGCCTCTTCTAATTTGCCTTGGCTAAGATAGATTTCTGCTTGTTGTTGATTGCGGGCCGCTGCTGTTTCTGGCGTTGGAGTTGAGGACATATTTAGGCTCGTGATTCAATATTGCTGCTCTCCTTAAAAACTTTATAGCTTATAGCGGATAGAAGCGTGGCAACGAATTTAGCAATTGACAAAAAAAGGATGCAACTCCAGGCTGCATCCTTTTTTTCTGTCAACGATTTATTGACAACATAAAGCAGATATAAAGATATGCTTTACATCTAATATTCCAAATGTTGGGGTTCGTCGTTATCTTTGGCTTCGGAGCCTTCGTTGCTTTCCTTGGCTTTCTCGCCCTCAGGGGCCACAGCCGGAACATAGCCCCACTCTTCTTCCTGTTGTTTGTACAACTCAATCATTTCTGCCAACTTCTCGGGATAGAGTTGAGACAAATCTTTTGTTTCCGTAGGATCCATGGCGAGATTGAAAAGCTTCCAGGGTTCCTCTTCTCCATTACCCCAGGGCTTATCGCCTAGCTTGAGGATTTTCCAGTCTCCCAGAAACAGGGCCTTGTTGCTATAACCGTAAAGCTCGAAACCGATAGGTTCGTCATCGCCATAAAGGTAACTTGCAGTTCCCTCCCATAGAGGACGCATAGATTTTGACTTTATGGGATGTATCTCTCGGCCTTTGTAATTCGTGCCAGGATGGGTTAGACCCGCGTAATCGAGTACTGTAGGTGTTAAATCCTTGACTGAAGCAAAAGCGTTACTACGGGTTCCAGGAGTAATTTTTCCGGGATAGACAACAGCAAAATGCCCGCGAATTCCACCTTCAGCCACAGTTCCTTTATCCGCATAATGGGGAGTCGTCATTGCCTGGGACCACTCATGGGTGATGCCTTCATAAGAGTCTGGATTCCCGAGATTCTCATAGCTGTTGTCATAGCCAATTTCTTCAATCCATTTTTTCCATGCAGGAAGTGCGGCAAAATCTTTACCGCTCGCACCATTATCCGAGAAATAGATAATTATGGTATTATCGTACTCGCCGATCTCCTTCAAGTAATCGATAAACTTACCCACTTGGGAGTCCATGTACTCGATCATTCCCGCATAGACTGCCATCTTCTTGGCTTCGTAACGCTGCTCTTCCTCGCTGAGGCTATCCCATGCTTTGGCAATAGGCCACCGTTCGGGCAGCTCCAAATATTCAGGAATGATACCTAGTTCCTTCTGACGTTCGAAGCGTTCCGCACGGATTACATCCCAACCCTTACTATATACATCCATGTATTTTTCGGTGTATTTCGGGTCTGCTGCTTGAAGAGGTTCGTGAGGAACAGTATGGGCAAGATAACCAAAGAAAGGTTTACCGCTCGTCCTGTTTTTTTCGATGAATTCAATCATCATATCAGTATAAGTGCGAGCCGTGTAAAAATCATCATCTGGTTCTACAATCTGGTCGCCCAGGGCATAAGTCGCCGTGCCTGTAGGACCAAATGTCGTCTTCCCATAATGATCGGCAGCACCTTCCAAAATTGCAAAGGATTCCTCAAAGCCGCGATCGACAGGTCTTTGACCGGGTTCTTCGCCTAGATGCCACTTACCTGTCATGTAAGTATGATAACCTTTATCTTTGAGCAAAGTTGGAAGGGTTACTACCTTATCGTTGATAACTCCCATATAGCCAGGGTTGCCCCTTTGATTGTCAGTTATCTTGTTGTACATAGTTCCTAACCCTGCCTGGTGGTTGCTCGCACCGGTCAAGATCATGGAACGACTTGGAGAGCAAGTTGCTCCTGTATGAAAGTTGGTAAACATCATGCCTTGCTTTGTTAGGGCATCTAAATTGGGAGTGGAAATCTCCGAGCCAAATGCTCCGATATCGGCATAACCCATATCATCAGATATGATCATGACGACATTAGGAGGCTTCTTCTCAGAGTTACTGTTAGTTTGCGCTTCTGTTGTTTCTTTTAAAGAGGAAAACCCTAGAACACCCAGGGTGCCTATTCCTACTACTATTAAGAAACGAGAAATTTTTCGGTACATAATTTGATTGGGTGATAAAAACAGAAAAAAGAGAAAATTGAATTTCGGCAGATTCAGAACTAGGACGGGTATTTTATGTCAGTCCCCATAGAAAGCACGGAACTTCGTGCTTAACATCGTTTCTGTCTGCCGTTTAAACTTAGGGACAACCTAACAGTACGGCAAAATCTGGCAGTGCCAGATTGACGATCGCTTCCTGCTTCAATCTATCGCAGGCTTA
The DNA here is from genome assembly GCA_964619285.1 of uncultured bacterium. Classification (GTDB taxonomy): domain Bacteria; phylum Cyanobacteriota; class Cyanobacteriia; order Cyanobacteriales; family Microcoleaceae; genus CALKCV01. Next base: position 8,751 of record CAZUCT010000065.1, read on the forward strand.
ACTTCGGGTTTAACTCGCCCTAGTTTTTTGATTCGCGAACCGAATCTTGGGACAGCACTAATGCCCCATTAAGCTCCGATTCTTTACAATTTTAGCTATTGGTTGGAATTTTAACCAAACGAAACCCAATATGAGAAGTCCCCGTATCGGGAGCTTGGGCTTCGCGAGCGGCCGGACGGTAACGACTGCAATAGTTGGGGGCACACAAATAAGACCCTCCTTTGATAACGTGTTTGGCCGCCCCCGGTTCCCGAGGATCGAAGCTTTCTTCGGGGTTCGAGACCATTGGATCTACCTGGCCAGCTTTGCCTTCATGGCCTATGCGATACCAATCTTGGGTCCATTCCCAAACATTACCAGCTATATCGTAAAGACCGTAGCCATTGGGAGGAAAAGAGCCAACTGGAGCCATACCAATATATCCATCTGTCTCGGTATTTTGAAAGGGGAATAAACCCTGCCAAGTATTAGCTTTTTTCGGAGAATATTCATTCCCCCAACTAAAGATTGTATTTTTCAATCCGCCCTTGGCAGCAAATTCCCACTCGGCTTCTGTGGGCAAAGACTTACCCGCCCAGTTTGAATAGGCCAGAGCATCTTCGTAGGCAATCTGAACTACTGGGTAATTTTCCTTGGTTTCCAGGTTGCTGTCTGGCCCGGTGGGATGCTGCCAGTTTGCGCCCGGAACCCAATGCCACCAGCTTCCTTCTCTAATTTGTTTTTTTTCTTTGGGGGCTAGAAAAACTAGGGAACCAGCAGCTCTCTGGGCTTCGGAGAGATTGGGGTATTCTTCGGCACTCAAGGGGCGTTCGGCAACGGTGACATATCCAGTTTCTTTGACAAATTCAGCAAATTCGGCGTTGGTCACTTCATATTCATCCATGCAAAAACCGGTTACCGTAACATTTTTTACAGAACGCTCTTCCATGTAGTGGTCGTCGGAACCCATCCGAAATGTACCCCCTTCAACATAAGCCATTCCTTGGGGACAGTCTTGGTTAGCCATGACCTGGGTTTGTTTTGTCCAAGGGAGTTGTGATGTTAAAAGTTGTGGTTTTTTCAATAATTCTAAGCCTTGGTGTAGAAGTAAAACTGCAACTAAGCCACCAAACAGACAAGCTAAAATCGTCTTTTTTGTTTTCGCATTCATACTTTTCTTTCAGTTTCAATAGATTTCTGATTTAGCAACGGATTTGGTCATAATTTAACAGATAGTTTTTGGCTAGAACCATTTACCTATTACCCATCCAGAAGTTTAGTCTCTAAATGAAATTCCTTCGGGGTCGCTAAATTGAGCTATTAATCCCCAACCATCTAAAAAATTGCTTTCGCTTACGGCCATCCACAGCTCGTTATCGCCTTCTTTTAAGGGTAAATACAATTCATCGAAAAAACCAACAGTTCCTAGAAATCGGTAATCTCTGGAGCGAAAAATGTCATTCCCGCCATATAACAACCGACCGTTAAGATAAACTTTCACCTTATCGCTAAATCCGAATTTGAGTTGTTTAATTGTGTCGCTGTCTGCTATTATCCTTGTTCTTGCAAATACGGTATTTTTCCCATCTTCTATGCCCTGAATTCTTGCCAAATTTAGCATCCCAGAACTGTCTGCTACTAATTTTGTCCAGTTAATTTTCTGCTTTTCTTCTTCGGTAGCTAGCTGATATTTATTGTCTAAATATTCAGCATCAAAGGTGTTGGAAACTAACCAGGATTTTATGGTTCCTTCTGGAGCTGGTTCTGGAGTTTTATTTTCATATTTGAGCGGTGGGTTGCTCGTGTTGGTGTAGCTAAAATTAGCATAATGGGCTCCAGCTACATCAAATTTATCTGATTTACTTGCTTCTGCAAATAATCCTACTTTACCCGATTCTAGCTTTCTTTTTAATTCGGGAATTATTAATTTCGGTTCGTCCATGTCTCGAACGTAAATTTCAGCATTTTTCCCCGACACTATTACTTTTACATGAATCCATTCGTTAAAAGGATAATTTAAAGCAGCCGCATAGCCCTCTCCAGAATATAATTGAAAGCCGCTTATATCGTTAAAAAAAGGAGTGTATTGGCAGGCATCTGGATTTCCCGATTGATGGGGGCGCATATAGAATCTTTCGTAATTCTCCAAATCTTGCAGCCGCCAAACGTTACCAATAAACCCTAGTTTTTGCTCGAAAGCAATATCGTACTCGATGATTCCATCCTTAAATTCTGAATCTTTAACTGTTGCAAATCCTCCTTTTAGAAACAGACTTTTTTGCCCTAAATAATCCTCTACCCTACTTTCTCTTGCTTCTATTTCCCAAAGATTGAAATCAAAAGGTATAATCTCGTTAGATGCGATGGATGAGGATTGGTAACAACCTGTTGCCATTACAAAAATTGTCAAACATAAGCCTAACAAATACTTTTTAGTTTTTTTCATCGTTTTACTTTTGTCATATTTTAGCTGGTACTAACCCATCGTTTTCTGTAATTTGTAGTAGTGCAGCACAGCTAAAACGGTGGGTAAAAATATTAACGCTAACTGCTAATTGCTAATTGCTAATTACCCATTACCCATTACCCATTACCCATTACCCATTACCTGTTCGTTCCAAAAATGCCGCCATCTCGCCAATAGTTTGATGTTGAAATAGTTCTGCTGGCGAAATTTCTAAGTCATAGATTTCTCGCAGTTTGCTATAAACCCGAACTATAGCAAGCGATCGCCCTCCCAGTTCAAAAAAGTTATCGTCTATGCCGAGGTTTTCGACTGGCAACACCTCTTGCCAAATCCCAGCAATAATAGATTCTATCTCATTCCTGGGCCGAACGGAACCTGCTTTTACAGATTTCTCAAACTGCCCCAAAGATTTTGCTTCGGCAAACATTGGTAAGTCTGCCAGATAACCATCGACATTGGCAACAATAGTTTCTAGCAACTGCTGAAAATTATCCAGTATTTGCTCGATCGCCGACTCCTCAAACAAATCTGTCTTGTAACGCATCACCCCTAACAAGCGATCGCCCTTTTCCTTCACCGACAAAGACAAATCGAAATTAGCAATACCCTCATCCATCTCCACCAAACTCACCCCCACCTCTCCCAGTTTTTCTGGTTGACTGGGAACGTTTTGCAAAGTAAACATCACCCGCGACAGAATAGCCGGAGGCACCCCTACGGACTCGACTAACTGCTGAAAAGGTAAATACTGACGTTCGGTTGCCGCCAATATCACCTTACTCGCCCGACCGATTAACTCGCGAAAACTGGGATTTTTCCCCAAATCGGTACGCAACAGCAGGATATTAGTAAAATAACCCAGTAGCTTTTTCGTCTCCATTTGTTGGCGACCCACCACTGGGGAGGCGAGGATAATGTCTGTTTGCCCCGAATATTGGTAAAGCAAAGTCTTAAAGGCAGCCAGTAACACCACAAACAAGGAAACCCCCTCCTTATGGCTGAGGGCCTTAACTTCTTTAGTCAGGTTTTCCGATAAAACCAAAACTTTAGCTGCCCCCTGGTAGCTCGGCAGTTTCGGAGCTGATTGTTTAACTGGCAATTTAACTGGCAAATCGAGTAGAGAAATATTGCCCCCCAACTGTTGCTTCCAATAATCTAGTTGAGATTTTAGCACGTCACCTTGCAGCCACTCTCGTTGAGATTGGGCAAAGTCGGCATATTGGATGGAAAGTTCTGGCAGCGGAGATGGTTCTCCCGCGCAGAAGGCTTCGTAGAGTTTTACTAATTCCCGCAGCAAAACCGTGTCGGACCAAACATCGTTAATAATATGATGGATGGTTCTGATGAAGACATATTCAGTTTCCGCCAGGCGCAGCAATTTGACGCTCAATAACGGACCTCGGGTTAGGTCGAAAGATTGTTGGGCCTCCCGGGCAGCCATTCGCCTCACTTCTGTTTCCCGTTCTGAAGCTGACAGATGTCCCAAGTCTATTACTGGCAGTTTTATTGTTACATCTGGCGAGATAATTTGAACTGGTTGTCCGTTAACGACGCTAAATGCGGTGCGCAAAATTTCGTGACGCCGGACAATTTCTTGTATGCTTTGCTCTAAAGCTGCTACGTTGACGGTGCCTTTGAGGCGATAGACTGCCCGCAGGTTATGAACTGGATTTCCTGGATGTAATTGTTCTAGCAACCAGAGACGTTCTTGAGCGAAAGAAAGCGGCAGGTTGCCGTTGCGAGGAGTTGGTTTAATCGTAAAGGCTGTATTTTTGGATTTGATATTGCTTTTTATCGATTTCCAGAAACCGGATGTTTTTTTAGGTGCTTGGGGTTGGTTTTCAGAAACCTCAGAAACCCGGTTTTTCAAAAAAACCGGGTTTCTTGGAACAACCGGGTTTCTTAAATAACCGCTTTTTTGAAAGTAGGAAATGTAGGTTGTCAGTAATTTTTTGTCTGCTGGAGGACAGGCGATCGCGACCTTAGCTAATCCTTCAGTAGCGTTCCTAGTGTCAAATCTCGGTTTCTTAGCTCTTAAAGTTGCTGGGTCGCTCAAAAACAACAATAAAGACGAATATAGTTCGTCTTCTGGATTTTTAGCAACATATTTTTCGACTTCCCTCAATAATTCGTCATAACTAACTCGTTCCACTGGATAGCCTAAAGCGCTAATTTCCTCGAACAGTTTTTCCCAAGATAGGGGTTGAGGATTTAACAGATTAAATGCTTTACCAAAAGATTGTTCTCGTCCCGATAAACTAACAATTGCTTGGCTGACGTAATCTACTGGAACTAGATTTATCCCCGTTTCTAAAGCGGGAATTTTTCCTAACTGAAGGCAGCCTTTTAGCAAACTCCAGAAAAAATCTGTCGTATTGCCATTAATACCTGTTTTACTATCTCCTGCTATGCGCGAAGGTCGGTAAATACAAACAGGCAATCCTCTTTCTTTTGCCTGAAAAACTAAATTTTCGGCTGCAGCTTTGCTTTGTCTGTAGCCTCCTTGGAGAGCGGATACATCGGGAATTTCTGTTTCTAACAGGCAAGGTTTTGTTAACAGGCAAGATGCCTGTTCTACGAAGAAAACCGCGATTGTCGAAACAAAATGTACCGGTTTAGTTTTAGTTAAACTGGCTAATCTTAAAACCTCTTGAGTTCCCAAAACGTTAGTAGCTTCTAAAGTAGAATAAGGGCAAGCCGAATTTACCCAAGCCCCGTTATGATAAATAACATCTATTTCCCCTGCAAGTTGGTTAAACTTGTCTTGAGATATTCCCAAAAGAGGTTGAGATAAATCTCCCACTATGGGGATAATGCGGGAAGCGAATTTTTCCTCCCAAAGTTTGTAAAAATTCAGATTTTTTTCGATTCGATTTAACAGGCAAGATGCCTGTTCTACAGCATTTCCGCGCAGCAAACAATAAATATTTGCTGTGGTTTGTTTTAGTAATTCTTGAAGCAAAAACGCTCCCAGAAAACCCGTGGAACCCGTTAAAAAGATTGCCTTCGGATTTTGCCAATTTTCCGAGATTGGCTGCCTAAACTCAATAGTAGAATCTAATTTCATTTATTAGTAGAACAGGCATCTTGCCTGTTAGTATTATCTTGTCAATTGTTAATTGTCAATTGTTAATTGTCAATTGTTAATTGTTAATTGTCAATTGTTAATTGTCAATTGTTAATTGTCAATTGTTAATTGTTAATTGTTAATTGCCAATTGCCAATTGCTAATTGCTCATTGCTCATTGCTAATTGCTCATTGCTAATTGCCTACTCTTGCCTCTTGCCTCTTGCCTCTTGCCTCTTGCCTACTTAATTATATCCAGCTTTTTCGCAGAGAGGTTCGCAATATTCAATCAACTTTTGAATCTTTTCAGCATCCATCAAACTCTTCCAGCTATCAATTTTGCCTTTTCTAAAAGTTCGGGCATTGGGATTATAAACTTCTTTGATTTTGGCATAAATATTGTCATCAAACGATACTCCCAGATGTAAAGCAATTTTTTTCATAACCTCCTCTTGTTTCTCGTAACTACCTCCCCCTCCTTCGCCGACTAAATCTTCAAAATGCAGGAACAAGCAACCCGGTTCGTCGCGCCATGCCAACATCGAACGATATCTTTCGGCAAAACTTCTGATTTGCACCCCAGCTTCTTTAGCATATCCTCCGTTTAATAAAAAGTTAAATCTTTCAGATTCAGACAAGGGGGCTAAATCGTCTTTTAACAAATGTTGGAATCCTACTTTTCTCGCGTCAAAAATGAAACTAAAATTGGAAACAAAGACTGCCCTTGGGTCTCGAATAATAAAAAAATGATGGTAGTTTATATCGGCTAGTAGGGGATTTAATAGTGGCGTTTGAGGAACGTGTCCTAAAATATACTTTCCTGGTTTGATGAGATTAAGCCAACGCTTTAAAGCAGAAGTTTCCACATAAAAATCGCTCGCTGCAGCGCCGATACCAATTTTTCCTTGGCTATCTTCTGTCTGGGAGGTTTTTTGTTCTTTTTTTAAAACTTTCATCACCCATTGATAAGTCAAAAATCTTGGGGTTTCCAGTTGCCATTCGTCTTGAAGATTGACCTGTTCCTTAAAATGTTCTTCATAGCCAAAAATTTCTATTGCTTGAGCCAAAAGATGAGTGCCACTTTTGGGTAAAGAGTTGATAAAAACTTTATCTTTGGGTTTGACTTGATTTTCTGACATTAAAATTAATTTGCTAGCGGTAATTTTTGTTGTAGGGTGCGCAATGCGCACCTTACCTTGTTGTTGCATTGCTAGTTGTAGGGTGCGCAATGCGCACCTTACCTTGTTGTTGCATTGCTAGTTGTAGGG
>CAZUCT010000065.1:15631-27740 GCA_964619285.1 uncultured bacterium
TGTGCATTGCGCACCTTACTTTGTTATTGTCGCGGGTAAATAGCCACTTTTTACTAAATAGGAAAAATAAACCTGCAACAGTTTTTTATCTAGTGGAGGGCAGGTAATTGAAGTATCTGCTAATCCTTCTTTTGTCAAGCTAACATCAAATTGTGCCCTTGGAGAAAAAATGTTATATTGGGCATTTTTCAGATGCTTTACCAGTGCCAACAACTCATTGTCTTCTTGGGTAGAAACATAATCTTCGAGTTCTACCAACCACTGCTGGCAATCAATTTCTTCCAAGGAGTAACCTAAAGATGAAACCTCAGTCATTAAATCTCTCCAAGAAATTGCTTGAGGATTTGATAAATGAAATGTTTTTCCTAAAGATTTTTCTTGCAGCGATAAATTAACTATTGCCCGACTAACATAATCCACCGACGCAATTTCAAAAGCTGTGGACTTGGAAGGATATTGGCCCAAAAGAATGCAGGCTTTTATTAGTACAACTAAAAAGAAGCCCAAATTGCTACTAATTCCCGTTTTACTATCGGCCATAATTCTTCCAGGTCGATAAGTACAAGCTGATAATCCTCTTTCGCGGGCGATTTCTACCAATTTCTCGGAAACAGCTTTGCTTTTTTGATAGCCATTTTTCAGGGCAGAAAAATCGGCAACATCTGTTTCTAACATCCGGTCTTTTTCCGAATAAGCAGGAGTAAAAAACACTCCCAAGGAGGAAATATAATTAACTGGTTTAGTTTTAGCAATACCAGCCAAGCGCAAAATCTCTTGAGTCGCTAAAACGTTAGTAGCTTTTAATTCTTCATAAGAACTACGAATGTTAACTCCCGCTCCGCTATGATAAATAATATCGATTTGAGCAGCTAATTCCTCGAACTCTTCTGCAGAAAGACCGAATAGAGGTTTAGATAAATCTCCGATTACAATAACAATGCGATCGCGAAAAACCTCTTGCCAAAGCTCGTAAAAACTTAGAGCCTTTTGGAGGCGATCCAGTCCTGCCCGGTCATTTTCGCACCTAACCAAACAATAAATCTTAGCAGTTGTGTTTTGGAGCAGTTCGTAAAGTAAATACACTCCTAAAAAACCAGTTGACCCAGTTAAAAAAATTGACTTGGGATTTTGCCAATATTCGGATAAGGGATGGTTAAAGCAAATATTAGAATCTAATACTGCTTCTGCTTCTAAATCAATGTCCATCTTATAACAATTAACAATTAATAATTAACAATTGACAATTTTTGGTATCTCAGAAACCCGGTTTTTCAAAAAAACCGGGGTTTCTTGACTTGAAGTAAGCTCTTAAGCATTTAAACTACCTCTTGCCTCTTGCCTCTTGCCTCTTGCCTCTTGCCTCTTGCCCCTTGCCTCTTGCCCCTTGCCCCTTGCCTTTTTTACCTAAAACAGTCCCAAAGGCGACAACTCCTCTGGATCTATACGAACGTCCAACACCGTCGGACCTGGATAGTTGCAAATTGCTTGAAAATCGAGAGCCTCTAAATCTTCCGATCCGTGTATGGTGTAACTATTAGCTCCCACTGCCTTAGCCATCAGACTAAAGTCTGTCATGGGAATAGAAAGATCTACAGCTTCCTTGGCGATTTGGCGATGTCTTTGTCTCACCATCCCATAAGATTGGTCGTTTAAGATAACAAAAATTACTGGCAATTTTTCAGCAACAGCAACGGTAATTTCTTGTCCTGCCATCAGAAAGCAGCCATCACCCGTCAGACAAACAACAGGGGTATTTGGTGCTGCCATAGCCGTACCAACAGAGGCCCCTATTGCCCAAGTCATCGAAGCAAAATCTGCCGAAGATATGAAACTTCCAGGCCGCGACCTAAAAAAGTAATGATACGACCAAGCCATAGCATTGCAATTGTCTGTCAAAAACCTGGTCTCTGGTGGAAAACGTCGCATCAGTTCGTAAAAAAGACGCTGGGGTTTAATCGGGGTAGCATCGCTGTAATAGCTTTCTGGGTTTTTGATTTCTATTTGAGGTGGCGGAAACCAATTACTTTCATGCTTACGCTCCTTAAACAAGACTAAATCTGAGTTTAACTTTTCCAGCATAGATGGCTGCAAATGTATTGCCCCATCATGTATTGGTGTTTTAAGACGTTTAATTAACTCCTGAAATACGGTTTTAATATTGCCGTAAACCTGCAAGCGTGCCATCGGAGAACGACCAAAGTAAGTGTTTACATGATGAATATGCACTAACTTGTCGTTTAACAAAGTCTTATCCCAGCCTGACGTTGCCCATTGAGTTAAAGTCACCCCAACAGCTAATATCAAATCCACAGATTCATCGTTTAAAGCTTGACGAGCTGTTTTATGTCCCGCAAAACCAAACACTCCCTTATAGAGCGGATGATAAGGATCGTACCAGGACTTACCCGATTGAGTAGTTACAACCGAAGCACCGATTAATTCAGCGAAAGCCACGATCTCTTCAGAAGCTCCCCCACAATCTTGACCTAACAATAAGGTGACGGTTTTCCCCTGACTCAGGGTGGCAGACAATGCTTGACATAGTTCTTCTACAGCTTCTAAGTCTGCATGAGACGGTTTGATTAATATTTTGCCCGCATTAGGGTAGCTAATTCCTTCTGGGGCAGGAGAACGAAAAATGTCAACGGGTATGTTAAGATGTGCCGGACCTGGAGGAGATTGCAGGGCACTTTTTAGAGCGGCAACCAGTTTGTATTCTAGTTGATTTTCGTGAGTTACAATTGTATTATATACGGTGCAATGCTCGAACATCGAGGTTGTATCCAAGACATCAGGAGAAGATTCTTGAAGCGCACCGAATCCAAAGTGAGTTACTAATGTTTGCGCGGTAATTACCAGTAAGGGAATATGCTCTGCATAAGCACAAGCTACCCCAGTTATGATATTTGTTGCACCCGGACCTGCGGTGGCAAAGCATACCCCAATTTTACCTGCTTCCCGAGCATAGCCATCAGCCATAAAAGCCGCTCCCGTTTCGTGGCGGCTCAATACACAGCGCGGACCTCCCCTTTTTTCGCTACGATCTAAGGCTTCCAGCAAGGGAGTAATATGCCCGCCGGGTACGCCAAAAACATATTCTATTCCTAATAGTTCTAGGTAATCGACAACTACATCGCTGAGGTTTCTTGACTGCCTGTGATTCTCTGGGATATTTGGTACGTTCATTGTTAACTGTTAATTGTTAATTGTTAATGGCTAATTGCCATTAGCCATTAGCCATTAGCTATTAGCCATTAGCCATTAATTTTAAGTCGATTAATTTGCGGCTCGGAAATAACTTTCGGGAAACTTTTCTGTAATCATCATTACTGGTTCGCCTTTAATAAATACGCGATAAGTTCTCGCCAGCATCTTGTCTTCTTTTTCAATCAAAAAGTATTCCGCCAATTTTCCAGCCGGCTCTTTACCCGTGTCAACTATTTCTTTAAAGGTTTCAACTTTATATTGCAGCCACAGCTTGCCGATGCCAATCTTAGAATGTAGTAAAGCATCTTGAAATCTTTCCTCAAGTCTGTCTGGCACAATAATCGATTCTGCATAAAGGCGATTTTTGCGACTAATTTTCCCTTGTAGTAATATTTTTCTTTCTATTACTTCAGTTCCTCTCGGTAATTCTAATACGGGAATTTCTTTAACGGTAGAGACTAAACCTTCTGCTAGTTTTACTACATTAATATTTTCCAAAAAATAGGCTTCCAACATTTCTGTTACCGTCCCATCTGTTGTCAGCAAAATTCTTTGGAAAGTGCTGAGACTTGAGGGCTCTATATGACTCCTTTTTAAGGATTCATCTAAATCTGCCCTCATTATGTTGTAGTTTGGTTCTGGTAGTATTTGTCGTTGTTTTGCGTGCATTTTTATTACCCCCTTAGTTTAACTCGTTCAATTTTTGTAAATCACCCGGTTGATAACCTTCAAAACTATAGCCAAATAAATCGAGATCTTCTTTAAATTTTTCGGCTACAATTTTTTGGGTTTGTTCGTTATAAAATGACCTGTAATCTCTGTTTCCAGAACTGTTTACATGAGGCAGATAAGCATCGAGTTTTAGAAGTTGGCAAACCGACTGGAAGTCTTTAGCTAAAGTCTCATATCTGCCTACAAAGTCAACTATTATTTTACCTTCTCTGTCGGTAATAATATCCTTTTGTAACTTCGTCGCTCCCTTGGGAAAGGGATTTTTGGTATTAATTACCCAGTCTAAATATTCCTCAAACCCTGACATCGATTTAACCAGTTCGTGCCTGATATGAGTTGGTTCTTTGAGGATAAAATGATAATAGGAAACTTGCCAATCCCACGGATTTCTGACGAAGGCAAATTTATAAAAGTTGTTATAAATTTCTTCTGGCAGTTCTTTTTTGGCATCTCTGGCTTTGGCGTGCCAGAGAGAAGATTGCCACATTTCATACATGGGGTTAGGTTTTTCTCCTAACATTTTGGGCGGGCGAACTATTTTGAATTTTTCTGGTTCTGTGGCATATTCTTTTAGGGCTTCTTTCATGCTAGAACCCGCCGCTTTGGTAACGTGAAAGAAAATAAATTTGTGACTGTAGGATATTAGCATCAATTTGCCTGTTAATTGTCAATTGTTAATTGTCAATTGAAAACTGAAAATTAACAATTGACAATTGACAGTTAACTATTTCTCGTAATACTCGATAATCAGATTAATTCTGTCTGTTTCTCCGCGATTTATTCCCCCATGTAAGGCTTTATTATTGACTTCGTAGGCATACCCTTCGAGGAAATGATACCGTTTCCGATTTATCCAAAATTCTACGTCTGGATTGGTTTGAATGGGAATATGAATTTTATGGGTATAGTTGGAGGATTTGTAAGGGTCGATATGCAAATGAATTTTGCCTCCAGGGGGCAATTTAGCTAGCATGATTCTCGAAAAATCCCCTTCTCGATAACCGTAAGGTTTGGTTGCCGTTTCTAAAATCGGCTCTAAACGACTTTTCCACTCATCCCAGATTGGATAAAAAAAGTTATCCAAATGGTTGTCGTAATCGCGGATAAATTTGAAAACTATATGCTCGGTCCGTCCTAATTCTTTAAATTTGTTCGGTTTATCGTTGTCTTTAACTTCCCATGTTTCCGGCGGTAAGTTGAGAATGTCTTCCCGAATCGAAGAAATATCTACTGGACCTAATTCTCTCATCGTTTTCGTTTTGTTCGGACTTGCTAAATCCGTTTGGTCCTTAGGCAAAAGTACGGTCATTTAATTTCCTCTCAACGATTTTGGCAATTGGTTCGACTATTGGTAAAATTTCGAGAATTTCTCTTTCGTTTTTGCGCCATTTATCGGGGGATGGTGCCGATAAGGTAACAGCTGAAATTGGCAGAGATTTAGATAACCTTTCTTCAATCTTTGCATCCACTTCAATTCCGGCAAATTCGCTAATTTCTTTAATGACTTTCTCGGGTTCCTTTATCAAATCTCGATATCTGACCGGATGCCAAGACGATGGGGGAAGAGATTGCAAGTCATCCCAAATATAAGAGTTAGCTGTTTGCCACTGGCGGGCGGCAATTTCGGCGATGGAACAATTTTGCAAAGACGACCATCCAGGTATTAGCAGAAAACGCCACTTTTGTTTCTGCCAACCGGGCAGTTGGGGATAGGGGATAAAATGGGGCGATCGCCACCCTTCCATCATGCTGCTAATATTAGCTCGCGGTTCCCGATAGAGAAAGATAAACAGGGCATCGGGAAAGATTGCTTTGAGGAAAGGAACCCGCAAAGCATTTTTGGGCGTTTTCTCCAGAAAGCGAATCTTTTGGGGGCGTTGCTCGACTGGTAAGTTTATATACGCAGTGCCAGAGCGATCGCGCAGTTGCCTCACAAATCCATCTCGCAAGGCAGGCCCTATATGCGGCAGGGCATCTGCCTCTGTCAAGCGGTTGGAACTAAAATTATGGGCTGCAGGATGAAGTTCGGGAATTGTCTCGATTAAATCGTGACTTTCTCTGCCCACAGTCCAGAGCTGGGGAAACTGGGAGAGAGTCTCGAATAAAAGAGTGCTGCCCGCCCTTGGGGCCGAGAGAATAAAGATCGGTTTGTCAAATTCTGGCAGCTTTAGCTCTTCTTTTAGCAGTTTGAGGGCGATCGCCATCTCCAAGTTTTTCGCAAAATCTGCTTCGTTTTGCTTTTCTGGGGGAAGACGATTCCATACTTGCTCTGGCGTTGAAGCCGTTCTAAAGAATTCTAAAACCTCCAAGCTTTTCTGTTGCTTATTTTGGGGATTGTCCGCTACTCGATAGGGAGCATCCCAGTGGAGTTTTGGCTTTACACCCAGTTTTAGCCTTGCCAATAACTGATGGTTAATTTTTGGAGATTTGGAACGATTCGAGTTTTTAGGATCCTTTAATAAGGATGCTTCATTCATAACTTTTTCTCAGATGCTCTGATAAAGTAACTCCCACAAAGTCTCCATAAAGGATTCCTTTGGAGGTTAACTCTATAGCATTGTCGGAAACTGAAATAAAACCATCTAGTTCCAAGTCCGTCAACACCGAGGCACAGAGAGTTTTTAAATTGAAGCCATAACCTTTTTTAAATTTATCCAAATCCAGACGCAGCAGTTTCATTCCCAACAAAACGTCGCGAACCATCTTATCCAAGCAACTGAAAGTGTAGCCGCGAGCTAGGGGCAGTTCTCCAGATTCTACAATCTCTGCATATTTTTCTAAATCTGCCGTGTTCTGCAACATGGAATTTCCGATGGAGCCAAAGGCAGATACGCCCAAACCGTAGTATTCCATGCCTTGCCAAATATTGAAGATGTATTCGCTCTTGTCGCAACCATCCTTGGTATAGGTAAAATGACTCCAGGGCTTGTAGTTGGAACGAGCGAAGCGTTCCATGGCGTATTCCATGAATTTCAGTTCTTGCTCTTCTGAGGGTAACTGGATGGTTTCTTGCTTGACTCCAGTTTGATAAACCTCTGTATTGGCGAAGGCTTCCATTTTATAAACGGTGATGCTCTCGATCCCTGTCTCTATGGCCCGTTCGACGCTTTGATGCCAAGTCTCTTCGGTTTCCCCTGCCAAACCACTGAGCAGATCGATATTGATATTCCACTTACCTTGTCCTGCTTTTTGAGCTAGTTCTATGGCTCGGTAAGCTTGTTTTTCGTCGTGTCCTCGCCCGCTTAGTTTGATAATTTCATCGACAAAAGATTGCATTCCCATGCTGAGGCGATTTACTCCTAATTCTGCCATTGCGTCCAATTTCGATTTAGAAATTGTCAGGGGTTCGGCCTCAAAAGAAAACTGCTTTTTGTCCTCAAAATGCTTGAAGTTTTTGCGTAGTGCTTCGACGAGTTTTTCTAGTTGATGGGGTTTTAGTAAGCTCGGAGTTCCCCCACCAAAATAAACTGCATGAATTGGTCGATCGCTTAAGTCGAAGCGATCGCTTACCATCTCGATTTCTTTACACAGAGTCTCCACATATCCATCGACTTCCGGCCTTTCTTTTAAGTCCACTGTTTTATAGTAACAAAAAGAACACCTTTGAGTACAAAAAGGAATGTGAACGTAAAGACAGAGTGGCTTCGCTTCTAATTTTTCAGCTACGGCAGCCCTTTTCCATTTTTTAAATGATGGATAGTTAGGAATTAAAGGGAGCCTTTTTGCCTGTAGCTTCGTCAGTTCGGCGGTTAGAGTCATTTTTTTTGATTGTAATTTTCCCGATTTTTACCTCACCTTTACCTTATTAGGAAGGCGATAACTTGAAAATTATCGAGCTTGGCTTTTACCAGAAACTAGCCCACAGCTTCCAGGGATAGAGCTTGTTGTTTGCTGGTAATAAAATCTGCTAATACCTTTAGGTTAGCGAACAGTTCTGGGTTGAGTTCTCCGTCGGAAAACTCTAGGCCGAAATGTTGCTCGATTAAGGATATAAATTCAACAGTGGCGATCGAGTCAAATCCGAGGCCATCCTCAAATAAGGAAGCTTCTTCATCTATTTCCTCTATTTTGAGGTTAACGTCCAGTTCTTGGGCGACGATTGTTTTTAGCTGACTTGTTACACTTTCAGACATAATTTCAATTGTTTAAGGCTTTGCTTTATTATTGCCGTGCATTACCAAGATGGCATAGCAAAAAGCGATCGTCAAGTGTTTTGGAGAATTTTTAAAAAATTTTTTTTGGGGAGAAGTCAAGATTCAAACCCATGAGTGGGCCATCGCTCTCCCAGAGAATTGTTATTACTGTAATTCATACCTGGCGGCGCGACCAAGACTAGAAAAGTCCAGCTATGGAAAAAATATTGTCGGGACATCTGTAGCTCTCGCCGCAATTTTCAAAATTTGAGGTATCATCGGGTACATCCGGTGTTTTGCTTCGGACCAAAATAAGGTTTACCTCTAAATTGGCGAAGCAAGATTATCATGACTTACGAAAAAATACAATAGTCATTGCGACGATTGTTGCCATCTCAAACGGTCAACTTCTGCGGGCTGAAGCCGCGCAGCTTGGATAACTCAATATCCAACTAAGAATTGGCTAGACCAGTGAGCCAAAAGCGACAACACCTCCGGGTATTTCCCTAGCTCGGACTATTTGTTGGCCTTCTTGGGTGAAGGCACTGCGTAATTGCAGGACACGACGTTTTTGGTGGTCGTAGGGACACACAACTTGTAAAACAAGGATTATCTCTGATGTTACGAGTACCAGTACAAAATCCAGACGGTTCCCCTGCAATGCCGACAAAAGCATCGCGGGCCCGTCGTTGGATAAAACAAGGAAAAGCAACAGGGCATTGGAACGATACCGGCATTTTTTATGTTCGGCTGGTAACAGAACCATCGGGCCGTGAGACTCAAAAAATAGCCGTTGGTTGCGATCCTGGCCAAAACTATACGGGAATCGCGGTTCAATCCGCAAAGTTCACCCTTTTTACCGCACATTTGGTTTTGCCTTTTAACCGTGTTAAAGAGCGGCTTGGTTCTGCTGTTATTAAGCAGGGAAAAGTTATCAAAAATGTCAGAAACCGAGCATTGCAACGCCGAGTACGACGAGGGAGAAGGATTAACAGAAAAGTACCTTTTAACCTACGTGCCCATCGTCAAAAACGATTTGATAATCGTACTAAAAAAGGCAAACTAGCTCCATCTATCCGAGCATCAAGAGAAATGGAAATCAGGGTTATTACCGAACTATCGAAGATTTTCCCTATAACCAAAATTGTTTACGAATTGGTCAAAGCTGATGTCGATTTAACCTGCGGTAGAAAAGGAGCGCGTTCGGGGAAAGGGTTTTCTCCTGTGATGGTTGGGCAAAGCTGGTGTGTTGAGAAACTTAATTCTATCGCCCCAGTTAAAACCGTTTATGGTTGGCAGAAAAATAATAACGGAACCAGTCAAATCCGTAAACATTTAGGATTAGAGAAAATCAAGGATAAGAGGGCTGCTGTACCCGAATCTCATGCAGTAGATGGCATTGCTTTAGCTGCAAGCGAGTTTGTTCGTTATGGAGTCACTCCTGGCATAAAAAGCGATACTTGGGGGTGGAAAGGTCAGGCACGCATTACTCCTTGCGTTTTTCGAGTAATAACTAGACCTGCTTATTTTCGTCGTGCTTTGCACTTTGACAACGCAGAAAAAGGTGGAATCCGCAAGCGCAAAGGAGGGACAATTACTCCTTTTAATGTTCGTTATGGCGATAAAGTTTTTGCTGAAAAAGCATCTTATACATACATCGGATGGGTTGGAGGATTTACTAATACAAAGACCAAAAACATTAGCGTTTACGACCACAATTGGAAACGAATTGGGCAATTTTCCCCTAAAAAAGTCCAATTAATTCGTCGCTCAAATAAACTTTGCGTTGTTTAAATCACGGCGACTAAAGTCGCCCGTTCGCCTTTCCTCCCCGCGTTAAAACGACGGGGATTCCAGGCTTTCAATTACTTCTCTTGAGAGCCCCCACTGTCGAGCTAAGGTTGTCGGAGATGTCAATGCAGCATTAGTCTCAATACAGGGATGTGAATTAAAAAACTAGGGTGGACTCAACCCGAAGTTAGGCCTGTCTTATAGAAGGGGCAGACTCCCTAAATTGAAGCAGGAAGCGAGAATCAAAACTGGTAAATTCCTAATTTTTCCAGCAATTCTTTAGGTATCGCCAAGCAAAAGTTGGTTTGTAGGCAGGCTTCCTACACCAGAATAGCGGTATCTATTTGAAGTCTAAGTTCATAAGTCTCATAGGAGCAAGAATGAAGCGATTTAGTAAGTACTTGATCGGCGTGTTAATAGCTGTAGCAATTTTGCTTAATGCTTGTCCGGATCGATCTACAACTTCCCACGCACAGACAACAACTTCCAATGATGGATTTATCTCAGTTCCCTTTAATGCAGATAATTGGGTCTTCGATTTGTGGCAGTCGGATCGCCCGCCAGATGGTGGTGAAGCTACCTTTCCGTCTAGTGACAAAAAGCCTATATATTGTCAGACAGAGAAACTGGAAGAGTGCAAGCCTGCTTTAAACTCAGATAATCCAGAAGGCACGTTTTATGGCGAGAAAGATGCCTTATACCTCCGAGGTGGTGCGGGTTTTGTTAAAGGATTGGAGGATTTCGAGGATGGAATTATCGAATACGATTTTCTGCTAAAAGCTCCTATAGCGGCTTTCGTAGGAGCGCTAGTGCGTGCCGAAGATGCGACTAACCACGAGCGTATCTTTATGCGCCCTCACCATAGCAACCAAGATGATGCCGTCCAGTACACCCCGGTGTACAACGATTTGCAAACTTGGCAACTTTATTATGGGGAAGGCTTCAACGACTACTACACCTATCCTTATGAGGAGTGGTTGCACGCGAAGATTGTCGTTAATGACACTCGTGCCGAACTTTACATTGAGGATATGGAAAATCCCGCTCTCTTTATGCCCGACCTGAAGCGAGGGGTGCCTGAAACCAGTCGGTTGGGACTCTATGCCCTGAACCCGGCCCGTTTGGGTGGCTTTTTCGCTAACTATAAGTACAAGAAGGTTGACAATCCTCCTCTAAAGAATAGTTCTGCGGAACTTCCCACGGCACCTAAAGGCTCTATCAATAGCTGGGAACGGAGCGAGCCTTTTGATGAAGCATTCCTGGATGGCAAAATGGTCTTGACTGACGCAGTTCTGTCACCATTTGAAAGTCAGTGGACTGGCATGGATGCGGACAGAGTTGGTATAACTGCTCTGAATACTCTGTACACTCCTGTAGATGGTAAGAACTCTATGTTTGTTCGCAAAACCATCAATTCTGAGAGCGACCAAATCAAGATTTTGGAGTTGGGTTACAGCGATCGCGCTAATGTTTTCCTCAATGGAGAGCTACAGTATATTGGCAACAATACTTATCGTTCCCGCAACCAAGCATTCTTAGGTACTTCTGGCTACTACGATCGAGTAGCCTTGCCTTTGAAAGAAGGAGAGAACGAGCTATACATGGCTATTAGTGCTAATGCGAGGTTTACTGGAGGCTGGGGTCTTATGGCTAAGTTCTCAGACACGAGTGGTATTTCCTTCTAACTAACATCATGCTATTTTGTTAGTTTTTTTGTGCGTCGCGATCGCTCGACCTGGTTGGTGTGGCGATCGCGCTTTTTTTGATTTTTTTTTATTCAGTCCCGATTCTCAGTCAAAAACTGGCCACTTTTGATTGAGAACTAGAGAACCGGTCTGTGAAACCCGGTTTCTCAAACAATACCTTCGCCAGCATCGAGATTTAAGAAACCGGGTTTTTTGAAAAAACCCGGTTTCTGGCGGGGGAGGAACGCCATTTTCTTGCAGGTATTTTTATTTTGGCGAAGGTATTGTTCAAAAAACCGGGTTTCTGAGATATTGAGTTTTCTGAGAATACTTGACTCTCTAGTCGGGCTCCACGCAGCCGTTCTTTGTAGTTCTTTGTAGGTTGGGTGAAGCGCAGCGGAACCCAACATAATTGTTAAAATTTAAGAATGTTTAAAAAAGTAGGTTGGGTGAAACCCAACATAATTGTTAAAATTTAAGGACGTTTAAAAAAGTAGGTTGGGTGAAACCCAACATAATTGTTAAAAATTAAGGACGTTTAAAAAAGTAGTTTAAAAAAGT
>CAZUCT010000066.1:0-27650 GCA_964619285.1 uncultured bacterium
TTTTCATCCATGCTTTTAAAAACATGGCTTTCAAGTTCTCGTCCTTTTTTCGTAATTTTTGACCGCCAGCATCAATTTTAACCACTGCTAAGTCTGTCACGGTGTCTTTGCTTTTGACGAATCATATATATTGCCTTCTATCATTTAAGTTAACGGTGACTTTGTCGGCTTTTTTTACTACACGAGCGTTGGTTAAATTTATGCCATCGTCCATGTCGATAATAAATCCGGAACCTTGACCGCGCAAAACTTCTGTTCTGGGGATTTGTTGGAAGAGATTTTTTGTGCCAAAAAAGCGATGGAAGAAAGGGTCGTTAAAAAAGGGTTCTATTCTGCGGCTAATTGTCCTTTCTGTATCTATTCTAAGGACGGCAGGCCCTATCCGATTTACTGCTGTTGTAACGAAGCTGGTGGGAGGGGTATTAGGAGTTGTTTAGGAGTTGTTGAAGTTTGAAGGGCTATTAACTTCGATAATTGTACCGTTGGAAATATTGGTACTGCGGTGGCTGGCCAGGTGGGAAAAGAGGCGAAATATAAAGCGATCGCTCCTGTTATGGCCAAAATTAGCCTGCTTATTTTTGTCAACAATTCCATAATTTCAATCTTGGATTAATTGGCAAGGTTTTTAAGAATAATTATAATCAGATATAATTTTAATTTACCGCCAACCTAAAGTCAAAATCTGATGAGAAAATCTGAGCCAATACCCGAGAAACCATCTCTCAACTCTAAGGAGAGCGATGACCTGTCTTACGAGAACCATAAACACAAACATATAAAGCATCCCCACGTTCATAATGAAGAATCCTTGCGCAATCTGCTCAATAGATTATCCCGAATTGAAGGACATATTCGGGGTGTTAAAACTATGATACAAGAAAGCAGTCCTTGTCCGGAAGTATTAATCCAAATAGCAGCGGTTCGAGGGGCTTTAGACAGGGTAGCGAGGATGATTTTAGACGAACATTTAAGCGAATGTATTGCTAGAGCTGCTCAAGATGGTAATATTGATGTGGAAATTGAAGAACTTAAGGCTGCTTTAGACAGATTTTTGCCTAAAGTAAATAGAGATTAATTATGTTAGGAAAAATTACTTTTTGGTTGGTTTGGCTGGGGTTTATTGCTTATGCTTTTTTATTAGCACCTCCAGAGCAACCGAACACGCTAGAGTTAATTAAAAATCTATCAACTGGCCATTGGGAAGGTATAAATCCTTTGATTATTTCTTTATTTAATCTCATGGGAATTTGGCCGATAATTTACAGTTGTTTGTTATTTTTTGATGGCAGAAATCAAAAAATACCTGCCTGGCCCTTTGCTACTTTATCTTTTGGTGTAGGTGCTTTTGCTTTATTGCCTTATTTGGGATGGCGAGAACCCAACCCTAAGTTTAATGGAAAAAAGAGTCTATTTTTAAAGATATTAGATTCTCGTTTTACTGGCATTGCCATTACTGTAGGTGCAATTGTTTTAGTTTTCTATGGTTTGCTAAATGGGGATTGGGGAGATTTTATTCTACAGTGGCAAAGTAGCAGATTTATTCATGTTATGAGTCTGGATTTTTGCCTGCTTTCTGTATTGTTTCCAGCTTTACTAGGAGACGATATGGTGAGGCGAGGTATGCAAAATCCTCTATTATTTTGGACGGCAGCTTTGATTCCTCTTTTTGGTCCGTTAGTTTATTTGTGCCTGAGAAAGTCTTATGGTGAGTTGGAAAATGAACTTGCGACTAAGATGGGAGAATCAACAGTTAATTAAGGAAAAGAAAAGTTAGAGTTAACTCTGAAAAATCTTGTTAAAATGCTGTTACTTTTGCCTCTTGCCTTTTGCTTGCATGCCTTCTTTCTTAATTTGATTCGCATTCGCGTTTTGTGACTTGGTGGCGATAGCGAAACAGATCTTCTAATCTGGCATAAACCCACCAACTCAAAAGCAGATTAGTTAACCATCCTCCTGGCAGACTAAAGGCGATCGCATCTGTTAATCTCGTCCGGCCATTTTCCTCGTTGAATTGATGGCGATGAGTCCAACTGGCCATTGGCCCTTCTCGTTGTTCGTCGGTAAATAACTGATATGGGACGCATTCTGTGTGTTGGGCCACCCACTTAACGGGAATTGGGCCTAGCAAAAGTCGAAATTCGGAAACGGCCCCCACTTCTAACCCTCCTTGGCGGCGGACTATCTGAACCGGTTGCCAGGGTGGAGTTAGTTTTTTGAGGATTTCTGGTTGTTCGTGGAAGTTCCAGACAACTTCTACTGGGGCGTTAATTAAACTGGAGTATTTAAAGTGGAGCATAATTTGGAGTCATTTTTGAACAAAAGCAAAGATTGTTAATTGTCAATTGTTAATTGTAAAAGAGAGGTGCTGTTTTTACTGGGGAGTTGGGCCATAAGTTAAGTTTTTTGTAACCAATTGGTTACAAATTTATGGCCATCTAAACTTTTTGTAACCAATTTGGTTACAAATTTATGGCCATCTAAACTTTTTGAGACCATTTTGGTCTCATTTTTAAGTCTGCTTAAAATTTCTTAATAAAACAAATTGGTGTGATAGTATCTGGATAGATTTGGTCTGACCAGAAAAATGGGTCGGGGGCCTCGCCCTTTTAGGGCGACTTTTCTGTAAACTCTTTGGCCTTTTCTATTTCTTCATTTGGTATCGAGTCTATCCACTCCTCAACTATTTGAGTTAAGGTTTTGTCCTTTAATACTGCGTATAATCTTAATTTATCGGAACGTCTTTCTGAGATCCGAACATTTAATCTTTTTGTTTTCACTTTGTTATCCCAATGTATTAACTCTATGTTAACATAGAAAATAAGAAAGGAGGGAAAAATGAAGGCGCGTTATAAGTACAGAATTTATCCCAATGATGTCCAAAAGAAAGCATTAGCCAAGTTGTTTGGCTGTTGTCGTGTAGTTTGGAATGATGCTAATCGTCATTGTTTAGAACTCAGAAAACAGGGCATTAAAAAGCCTATTATAGAGGAATCCTCATCCCTTTAGGGTGAGGAGGATGTCAACAAGGGCTGAGAAACTAGGAATCGGCGTTTGGTGTGGTGGAATATCGAGGAGTGTTAAACAAAATGAAGAGTGGATATTCGATTGTTTTTCCTAAACACAATCAACCGGAAACTCTGCGCGTCGGTGTCATTGGAGTTGGCAACATGGGCCAGCATCATACCCGAGTTTTGAGCTTGCTCAAAGATGTGGAGCTTGTGGGTGTTGCCGATATTAATGTGGAACGAGGACTCGACACTGCCAGTAAGTACCGAGTCCGTTTTTTTGAGGATTATCGGGAACTTCTGAATTTAGTGGATGCCGTTTGCGTGGCCGTTCCCACTCTCTTGCATTATGCTGTGGGGATGACTTGTCTGGAAGCGGGGGTTCACGTTTTAATGGAAAAGCCGATCGCTGCGAGTATTAGCGAGGCAGAATCTTTGGTCAATGCTGCTGCTGAGACTAATCGCATTTTACAAGTAGGTCATATCGAACGTTTTAATCCTGCTTTTTTAGAGCTCGGTAAGGTACTAAAAACAGAAGAATTGTTAGCAGTAGAAGCTCATCGAATGAGTCCTTATTCTAATAGAGCTAACGATGTCTCGGTGGTATTGGATTTAATGATTCACGATATCGATTTACTATTAGAATTAGTTGCTTCGACGGTAGTTAAGTTAACTGCTAGTGGTAGTAGCGCTTCTGGTTCTGGTAATTTGGATTATGTAACGGCGACCCTGGGTTTTGCTAATGGGATTGTGGCAACTTTAACTGCTAGTAAGGTAACACATCGCAAATTTCGTTCGATTGTGGCTCATTGTAAAAATTCTCTGACAGAGGCAGATTTTTTGAATAATGAAATTTTAATTCATCGTCAAACTACTGCCAATTATGTTACTGATTACGGTCAGGTACTTTATCGTCAAGATGGTTTGATTGAGAAGGTTTATACCAGCAATATCGAACCCCTTCACGCCGAATTGGAACATTTTGTTAATTGCGTTCGTGGAGGAAATCAACCTTCTGTTGGTGGAGAACAAGCTTTAAAGGCTTTGCGGTTGGCAAGTTTAATAGAAAAAATGGCTCTGGACGGTGAAGCTTGGTCTAATTCTGAGGAAGAGGAATTTAATTTATTAAATACTTCAATGCTTAAAGTGGGTTGTTAGTCTCAAGTCGTGGAGGTTTTTTGAGAAAAACTAAGGGCATAATCGATGGATAGTCAAGAATTAGGCAAATATATTACAGCCACGGATGGAGTTTCTAAGCCTTGGCTTTTGCTACAACTTCGTCTGAAAAAATTGCAAGAACGTAAAGCCGAAATTTCTGCAGATGAATATATGCAGGAGTTAGAAGAAATTCACCAAAATTTAATGAATCTTGGTGAATGGTGGGTAGGTATTGAAGATGAAGTTTTTGGAAAATAGGTAATGGGTAATGGGTAATGGGTAATATAGCAGTCCTATTTGAGTTGTGTCCAAAATCTTGCCGCTTTTAGGCAAAAGGCAAAAGGCAAAAGGCAATAGTAGGGAAGAGGGAAGAGGGAAAAGTAGAGCCAAAAACATCTAGGAATGATTTTTTTCTACTTTTTTTCTACTTTTTAATTTTTCGCAACCCATTTAGGATTGCTATAGGTAATGGGTAATTATCTATTACCTAATTTGCTTGTGGGTCGGGAAAAGTGCGTTGAAATTCATCTATCAAATCGTCGATTTCTTCTAGGGCTTGAGTTACATCTATTCTTAAAGTTCCCAAATCTGGTTGTTCTAATAGCCTTAGCAAGCATTCGCGCTTGTTTTCAATGAGAGTTACCCGCTCTTGAATGGTACTTGCATCCATATTTTAATTGCTCCACAAGTTAATAGTTTTCTTGAAAATAGCATAAGATAAATTTATCTTAATCGACAACTAAGGGCCACTGCTTAATGGCTCAGATTGTGTTGTTTTGATTTTTGGGTATTGTACGAGTATGGCGCGGTTGTATTCAGTAACTACCAAAGATGGTGGTGGGAAGACAGTAAGGGGCGATCGGGAGTAGGATCGAAATATGGCTCTCCCGAATCTAAGATTCTAAATCCCAATATCCTTACAGATTAAAGTAAAAATGATTAAAACCGAAGACAATCCAAACGTTGCCGTCCTCCATAAGGCAATACTCGATAAAATCAATTCCCTGAAACGGGAAGACGAAAGGCTTTACAACATCTTAGCAGTGGATGTCTGGGCCTTAGCTCAAACAATGGATGAGTTTCAACCTGGCTTTTGGGCCGCTTTTATGAAAAATCGCGAGAAGGCCCTTAAGCGTTTTCTGGCTGAAAGCATGAAAACTAAACCTATAGATTCTAAACGTCCCCCATTTTTGCGTTAAGGGAGTTGGGGTAAGTAGCGATCGCTTTTTGCAAGTTCTCAGTTGGGTTCCGTTTAACTCCACCCAACCTACAATCTTGAATATGGCCACTAGACCGATCTTGAATGAAAAAAGTTAAGCTCTTGACAAATAATTAGTAATATGTTAAGGTTTCCCAAACATTAACAAGATTAAGCCCAAAAAATCTCCTGCTTGTAGGAATTAGTTTGGTGGGAAAAATCAAAAAAATTGGCTCTATAAATATGTTAGGCAAAACTTCTTTAGGAACCTTAGGTTTAGTGGTGGGTGGCATTCTCTCGATTGTAGGATTTGGGGCTTACTTTGCTGACTATGCAACCCTGAATCTAGCAGGGTTTTTCTATGGTATTCCTTTGTTACTGGGAGGACTGGCCCTCAAAGCAGCAGAACTCAAACCAGTACCTTTTACTGAAGCTACTTCCGAGAAAGTGCTTGCCATAAGAGAAGAGCAGGCCACGCCAACCCAAAATCAAGTTCGTAAAGATGTTACCCGCTACCGTTACGGTCAAGAAGCTCATTTAGACGAGAGCTTAAAACGCCTGGGATTAAGTCCCACCGACGAAGAAAGACCGATACTTGCGGGCATTAAAGAAACTCTAGTCGATGGGGCCTATACCTTGGTTTTAGAATTTGACTCGCCAAAGATTCCTTTGGAGGTTTGGCAACAAAAACAAGATAAAATTACTACTTTTTTTGGCCCGAACGTCCGGGCAGAAATTACTCAACCTGTAGAAAAACGGATAGATTTGGCTTTAATTAAAGATTAGGCCCTCGTTGAGGGATTAGGGTAAATTTTCTGAATTAAGAAAGTCGGTTTTTTTGAACAAACTGGCTTTCTGGGTTAGGTAGAGAAAGGGTTTTAATAGCTAAAATCTAAAAGAAAATTATTTTTCAAGACGTACCGCGTACCACTGTAAAAAGTTACCCGGACTTAGGTCGAATTGACAATAGGTATTCAACAAATGCCGCGATCGCTCCTCAAGGGTAGAAAACTTTTGCAAGTCTCGCGGTAAATCTTCTTGTCTTTCGGCTAGAATTTTTTTCAACTTTTCTAAGAGTTCTGTCGCGCTCATAAATTGCTCTGGTTGGTTTGACTCTAAAACTACATAAGTATCTTCTTGATACATGAGTGAATCTGGCATATTGGTTGTAAAAATGCTTATTCTGGTTGTGGGAGTTATTTTTGAGTTTACCACCGAGAGCCGATTGAAAAAAGTTAAATTTTATTACAATAGCTGTTAATTTAAGCTGGATCCTACTAGACTATAATCCCCACATAGCGGAAGTAAAATTAGAACTGGAAAAAATAGGAAAATTGAGTTAGATGGCGAGATTGAGAGGAAATGGGGGGATGTTAAGTATAATTAATTAATCGGAAAAATATTATCTGGCAAAGCCAGGGACTATTTATGTTAAAATGAAAAAACTAACCAAAATCGAGCGGTTAATTACCGCAGTACAGAAAAAGAGCGTTGAGGTTTTTCAAGCAAACTTGTAAATAACTTAGATGGTAAGACAGCTAAAGGAGACTTCAAAAGAAGACTGCTAAAGCCGAGCGATCGAGCAATGGAAAAGTAAAAACGCTATTGAAAAAAAAAGATTTTGGTGGTGGTAGAAAGAATTAGACTAAACAATGGTGATATCATCTCAGACTCCTAATTTTACAGAACGGAAGCCTTCAAAATTAGAAGGGATCAAAGAAGCTAGTAACTTTTTGCGCGAACCCCTAGCGACTGAGTTATTAGAAGAGACGAACCACTTTAGCGATCGAGCAGTTCAGATTCTTAAATTTCATGGTTCTTATCAACAAGACGATCGCGATAATCGAGTTAAAGGACAAGAAAAAGATTATCAATTCATGCTCAGAACTCGCAACCCCGGCGGGTTCGTTCCACCGCAGCTATATCTAACCCTGGATAAGTTGGCGGACGAATACGGCAATGGGACTTTGCGGGTAACTACTCGCCAAGGGTTCCAACTACACGGCGTTTTAAAGAAAAATCTGAAGACGGTTTTATCGACGATTGTCAAAAACATGGGCTCGACTCTAGGGGCCTGCGGCGATCTGAACAGAAATGTCATGGCCCCTCCAGCGCCATATAAAAATCGGCAAGAATACGAATGGGCCAAGGATTATGCTAACAAAGTGGCCGATTTGCTGACACCTCAAACCGGGGCCTATTATGAAATTTGGTTGGATGGCGAAAAAGCGATCGGCGCGGAAGAGGCCCCAGAGGTTAAAGAAGCTCGACAGCGTAACGGCAACGGGACTATTTTTACTGGCAGCGAAGAGCCGATTTATGGGACTCATTATATGCCCCGGAAATTTAAGTGTGCCGTGACGGTACCGGGGGACAATTCAGTTGACCTTTACACTCATGACGTGACTTTGGTGGTCATGGCTAACCAAGCCGGGGAACTAGAAGGATTTAACGTTTATGCGGGTGGCGGTTTGGGGCGCACCCATAATAAGGAAGAGACTTTTGCCCGTGTGGCCGATGAAATTGGCTATGTGGCCAAAGAAGATGTTTGGGATTTGCTCAAGGCCATAGTTGCCGCGCAACGGGATTATGGCGATCGCGTCAACCGCCGTCACGCGAGAATGAAATATCTAATCCACGATTGGGGAGTGGCCAAATTCAGGGCCAAGGTCGAAGAATATTTTGGCCAGCCCCTACAACCCTTCAAACCTTTACCACCCTGGAAATATTTGGACTATTTGGGATGGCACGAACAGGGAGACGGGAAGCTGTTTGTTGGCATTTCTGTAGAAAATGGCCGCGTTAAGGACGAAGGTTCTTTCCAACTGAAAACGGCCCTGCGAGAAATAGTCAGTCAATATCAACTACCGATGGTGCTGACTCCTAACCACAACATCATTATTTATGAAATTCCACCGGAGCAAAAACAGGTCATTCAACAAATTCTGGACGGACGGGGCATTAAGAAAGAAACAGATATCGATCCCCTAGTCCGTTATTCGATGGCCTGTCCCGCTCTGCCTACCTGTGGCCTGGCAACTACAGAATCAGAACGGGCCTTACCTGGCATATTGGGACAAATTCGGTTATTGTTGGACAAAGTGGGACTGGCACAAGAGCATTTTGTGACTAGAATGACAGGATGCCCCAATGGTTGTGCCAGACCATATATGGCGGAATTGGGCTTTGTGGGCAGCGCCCCCAATACCTATCAGGTATGGTTGGGAGGCTCCCCCGACGGGACGCGCTTGGCTCAACCTTATATGGACCGATTGCGGGTCGATAAGCTCGAAGCTGAGTTAGAGCCGATTTTTGTTTATTTCAAACAAGAACGGAAACCCAATGAAAGTTTTGGTGATTTTTGCGATCGCGTCGGTTTTGATGCCATCCGCCAATCTGTAACCAACTATCAATCTAGTTTTTCGATGAACACTGATATTAACAACCAAACAATTAACTCTATCGAGTCCGAATCAAATTCTCCTCCAGTTACAGAGACAACTTCTGCTCCTAATACCCCAGAAGCTCCGGCGATGGATGCCCATAGCAATCCACCAGTAGCTCCACCAGTAGCTCCACCAGCAAATATTGACCATAGGCCCCCGGTGGTTCCACCGATGAATACCGAGAGTCAGACTGCGCCGGAACCAGTGGCACCTACATCGGTAAATGAGGGGGTTCCAACTCCAGCTCCTTTTGCTCCAGCCCCACCCCCATCACCATTCTCAACAGCTAGCCCCCCTCCCGTGGCCCCAGCCGAACCTCCTGTAAGGGAGGCACCAACAATGGCTCCTCCTGTAAGCGAAGCTCCAGGGAGGGAGGCTCCGGTGGCTCCTCCTGTAAGCGAGGCTCCGGTCAGCCCACCTCCTGTGGCCGAGGCACCAACAATGGCTGCTCCTGTAAGCGAGGCTCCAGGGAGCGAGTCTCCGGTGGCTGCTCCTGTAAGCGAGGCTCCGGTCAGCCCACCTCCTATGGCCGAGGCACCAACAATGGCTCCTCCTGTAAGCGAGGCTCCGGTCAGCCCACCTCCTGTGGCCGAGGCCCCAACAATGGCTGCTCCTGTAAGCGAGGCCCCGGTCAGCCCACCTCCTGTCAGCGAGGCACCAACAATGGCTGCTCCTGTAAGCGAGGCCCCGGTCAGCCCACCTCCCGTAAGCGAGGCTCCGGTGGCCCCGACTGGAGCTATTGGAGAACAACCTGCTCCTATTCCTGCACCGCCAAAACGAGATACGAGTAAGATGCGCCACCGGGTTAGCGTCCGGGATGAAATTTACACCCAACTCAAAGAAGAGTCCAAGCGCCAAGGTAAGCCTGTGGTACAACTGGCCACTGAAGCAATTGCAGAATACTTAGAAAAAATCAGGCAGGAGGAAGGGTCAACTCCCCCCAGCCCTGATGAAGAAAATCAAGCTATTTAAGGTAGCTTGTCTTCTTTAACAACTAGATTTAACCCAGGAAACCCGCACGAGCGGGTTTTTCTTTATTTTTATTCTTTTTTCAAGTCCATGGCAGATTTGCAAAGATTGGCGATCGCCCCTAACCAACTCCATAACTTGCAGGTTCGCCTCACCGCCGAACAAGAACGCTATTTAACTAGAGTGCTGCGACTGGGGGAGGGCGATCGCTTTATTGCGATGGACGAGGGCCAATGGTGGCTGGCCGTCCTTCAACTTGACCCTTCCAACCCGAATAAATTAATCGCTTCTCTCCAAGAACAACTCCCAGTTAAAAACGAACTCCCCGTAGAGATAACCCTCGCGGTTGCTTTACCAAAAAAGGGCCTTGACGAGATAGTGCGTTGCACCTGCGAACTGGGGGTAACTTGCATCATTCCTATTATTAGCGCCCGAACTTTGCTCAAACCGAGTCCCCAAAAACTCGAACGGTGGCGGCGCATTGCTACTGAGGCCGCCGAACAATCGGAACGCCAAGTGGTGCCGACAATTTTAGAGCCTGTTAATTATACCACATTTTTGTCAAATGTCAAGAGCGAAAGGTCTTTAGAACCCCAAAAATATATCTGTGTTGCCCGCAAAAATGCTCCTCATTTATTAGATTTGTTGGCGGCAAAACGGCAAAATAAACTGGAAAAAACGGAGTTTTTAGCTAATAATAATACTTCGATAACAATTGCTAGCGGACCCGAGGGTGGCTGGACTAATTCTGAGGTGGAAGAAGCGATGGCCTCCGGTTTTCAACCCGCGTCTTTAGGGCGGCGAATCCTCAGAGCAGTTACGGCGCCGGTAGTTGCTTTATCCTTGGTAGCGGCTGCGTTAGAGGCTAAAGTAGGGGATAATCCATAACTGGTAGTTTCCGACCTCGCTATTTTTATCTGAAGGATTTTCCAAGGGCTTGAAACTAGCAAAACGGGCAAATAGCAAAAAACCCTGCTTCTGGGAGAAGCGGGGTTTTGATGGTTAAGCTCGATTAGTTTGGGGAAAAAGAGGGTTTTTTGGGGCGATCGCTCTTTTTGACCCGCTACCAAGATTTTTTCTCGGCTTATGGTAGCCCTTGTTACAAAAATCTCAAATGTAAAGAAATGTTACAATTGCTTGCTTTTTCAAGCAAAGGAGGTCATAATATAAATTAAGGATTCCAGATATCCTTTATTAAAAGACCTAAAAATATTGGCGCCAGCCAAAAGCTCAAAGTCAGTACGCGAGCTTAAGGCAGGCTCACCCCCAAACTGCACACACCAGTCTGGCGGGCTAGATATTATTATAGACTCTAGCCACCCCAGATTGCAACAGCAGCAATTATGAGGTGGCTAATATTTTGGGGCCAAACCACACAAAATACCCAAAATATAGGAGTGCAAGATGCTACAGAACTTAATTAGCACCGGTACGATTAATGTTGGCCAATTCGGTCTCACTCAATTGTTGAACCAAGCGGCCCAAGTGCTGAAGATTTCGCCCGATCGCATCGAAGGAATAGAACGTTGGGAAAACGTGCTTTGGGTGAATATCAAGCATGATAAGGCCGTATTTGTCAGCTATCGTTGTTTGTCCGTGTGGATCGAAAAAGGTCTGGAGGCCATCGAGAAATGTAGCGATCGCCAGGCCCTCAACGAACTGGGACAAATATTTAACACGGAAGTCCAAAGGTACGGCCAACAATACGATGGACGAGATGTCCAAAAATGGCGGGATGCCTGGGCCAAAAAAAGGGACCGCCTAAAAATAGAAGAAGAAAGCCTCAAGGCAGCGCGGGCCAAAGAAGAGGCGGCCAAGGAATGGAAAGAACACTGGATGTTTATTTTGGGCCGTTGCGAGAGTATCGATTCGTTGAAACATTTAGCATTAGAAATAGAAGCGCAAAGCAAAAAATTCTTAGATGCGCCAGAAGCGATCGCCGCTGTAAATAAATTCTGCGACAAGCGGTGGGAAGAATTAATCTGGTAAGAGTCAAAAAGATTTAAACGGAATTGGCCGAGTTAAGTTGTAGAAATTTCAAATAAGCCTCCGTCGGTTTTATGGAAACGGTGGCAAGATCCTTTATAGTTCTACAGCTCTAAAAATTTATGTGGTCACAACCTCAAGGCATTCCCAACTTACCAGACATAACTCATCCCCAGGAATTAATCGAATTTGGTAACGGTTTGATTAAGGCATCGTTAACTCTGGCGGTGTTAGTCGGATTTTTAGCGGTGGCGATCGCTCTTGTGAGTTTCGCCCTGCGGCAACAACAACCAGAAAAAACTCTATTTTTGGGAGAATGGGCGATTCGTTATTCTGTCCTCCTCAAAGGACTGCAACATTTAGGCTTAATCCTGACGGTATTAGTAGTAGGCTTCTTTTTCTGTTCCACCCTCAGCAATCGGTATCACTACTGGGAACAACAGAGAATAACTCAAGTGGCGAATACGGTAGCGGGCGATCGCCTCGAACAAATC
The DNA here is from genome assembly GCA_964619285.1 of uncultured bacterium. Classification (GTDB taxonomy): domain Bacteria; phylum Cyanobacteriota; class Cyanobacteriia; order Cyanobacteriales; family Microcoleaceae; genus CALKCV01. Next base: position 12,257 of record CAZUCT010000066.1, read on the forward strand.
GCCCCGAGAATTCGCTACGTCATCGTAGAACCATATACTTATTACAGATGGGTCGATGGGGAGCAAGTCGAGGTCAAAAGTACCCGACAAGTTGACAGATTTTTGAAAACTAACGCTTCTCAAATTCAGGTGACGGTTAACCAAGCAAAAGACGTTCAAAACGAAAAAGCCGTTTATATCGCAGACTTTCAAGCAAACTACGAAGTAGTTAACCTGCTTAACGAAGAGCGAAACTTTTTCTTTGAAACGAGCCCGCCTTACGGTTACTCTTTGTTACAAGATTTCCGAGTGGAACGAAACGGGGAACGATTAGTACCTATCAATCCAGGGGACTACGGTTTTCCCTTTAGTTTAGAACCGGGAGAAACTACGAGCTTTCGAGTGACATATAAAGCACAGGGAGGACCGCGTTGGATTTATAATGCTAACGGACAGTTGCTATCTAACTTTCGACTGACAGTTTTGGCAAACTTCCCCAAAGCAGATTTTGCCAGCGGTATAGTTCCCACGGAAACGGTAGAGGCGACGGGAGGTCGTCGTTTTACTTGGTTATTTGACGATAACGTATCGGTGAGGAATCCTTTTGGGGTGTTTACTGCCACCGAACCGGTGAGAAATACGGGGGTTTTGCCTCGGTTGTTGATTTTGGCGCCGGGGTTGTTTTTGTGGTGGATAATGTTGTTGTATTTGTCCCTGCCGCTGAGTTTGCGGGATGTAGCGATCGCTTCCGGTATCTTCTTTGCTTGTTTGCTGACTTTAACTTATGCCAGTCGGATAGTGGATGCGAAGTTAGGGTGGTTTTTGGTTTCGCCGATATTATTGGTATTGGTTTGGGGTTTGGGGGGCGATCGGCGTTCTTCTCTGGCGGCGGCGATCGCTACTATTGCGGGGGGAATTTTGCCAGTGATGGCGTTATTGGTGCCTTACAGCGGTTTAACTTTGGCCTTGGCGGGGTTGCTTTCTGTAGGTTGGTTGGCCGCCCGGGATTGGTATGGAATTGGTAATAGGTAATGGGTAATGGGTAATGGGTAATGGGTAATTTCCTATTACCCTCTGCTAAATGGTATGATAAACTGAGAAAGATGACAACCTATTTGAGGACGAACGTCATGCCATCACCATTTCCGGGAATGAATCCATATTTGGAACATCGCCATTTTTGGTCAGAAATTCATCATTTGTTAATTAGCGTTATCCTAGAGTCGCTAACTCCCCAAGTAGCTCCTAAGTACATAGTAGGTTTAAACAAAGAAGTTTATCTTAGCACTGCCGACGAAACACTACCAGTCGGTCTTCCAGATGTTACGGTACAACAAAAGACAAATACTAGAAGCAGAAGTGCTAATGTAGCAGTTGCGGTAGCGGCAGAATCGACAAAGGTGACTATACCGATGCCAGTGGAAGTTACGCACAGCTATTTAGAAGTCAGGGAGACGGCAAGCAAACGGGTAGTTACTGCTATAGAAATTCTGTCTCCAGTTAACAAACGTTCCGGTCCGGGACGAGAAAAATATCAACGCAGGCGACAGCGCACTTTCGTCAGTCTCACTAATTTGGTAGAAATAGATTTATTGAGAAGCGCTCAACCGATGCCGTTGGTGGAGGGGGAGGTAAACAGCGATTATCGAATTTTAGTGAGTCGCAGCGACACTCGTCCCACTGCAGATATGTATGCTTTTAACGTACAAAATCAAATCCCTTTGTTTCCAGTGCCTTTGCAACCGGGAGATAACGAACCGGTGGTAAATTTAAAGGATTTATTGGATTTGGTGTATGACCGAGCTCGTTACGATTTGAGGATAGATTATAGCACGGAACCGATGCCGCGTTTGTCCGATGGGGATGCGGTTTGGGTGGATGGTTTGTTGAAAGAGTTGGAGTTGAGGTAGCGATCGCCCAAACCCAAATTATGCTAAACTAACCAAAAGATTAAATTTGGAGAACGAACGTCATGCCATCACCATTTCCGGGAATGAATCCATATTTGGAACATCGGGATTTTTGGTCAAAAGTACATAACTGGTTAATTATGATAATGGCGGAGTCGCTAATTCCCCAACTCTTGCCTAAGTACATAGTAGATACAGAAATAGAAGTTTATCTTACTACTCCAGAAGGAGAAATATCTGTCGGTCTTCCAGATGTTACGGTACAACAAAAGACAAATACTAGAAGCAGAAGTGCTAATGTAGCAGTTGCGGTAGCGGCAGAATCGACAAAGGTGACTATACCGATGCCAGTGGAAGTTACGCACAGCTATTTAGAAGTCAGGGAGACGGCAAGCAAACGGGTAGTTACTGCTATAGAAATTCTGTCTCCAGTTAACAAACGTTCCGGTCCGGGACGAGAAAAATATCAACGCAGGCGACAGCGCACTTTCGTCAGTCTCACTAATTTGGTAGAAATAGATTTATTGAGAAGCGCTCAACCGATGCCGTTGGTGGAGGGGGAGGTAAACAGCGATTATCGAATTTTAGTGAGTCGCAGCGACACTCGTCCCACTGCAGATATGTATGCTTTTAACGTACAAAATCAAATCCCTTTGTTTCCAGTGCCTTTGCAACCGGGAGATAACGAACCGGTGGTAAATTTAAAGGATTTATTGGATTTGGTGTATGACCGAGCTCGTTACGATTTGAGGATAGATTATAGCACGGAACCGATGCCGCGTTTGTCCGATGGGGATGCGGTTTGGGCCGATGGTTTGTTGAAAGAGTTGGAGTTGAGGTAGGAATGTTGGGAGAAGCGATCGCGCCTCCCAACACTAATTCAGCGATTACAACTGTTCTGAGTCAATACCCTTTTCTCGCAACCGTTCTATCAAGTCTCGATAGCGCTGTTGTTCTCGTTCCAATTGGGCCAGGGCATCTTCAGCCCGCTGGCGTTCCCGTTCTCGGAGTCGGTCTAATTCGACGGAAGTTAGAAACAGACGCCCGTCTGGTCGATAAATTTCCAGGGTATCTGCCGTAAGTTGAAAGCGAATTTGCAGTCGGGGAGAGACCCAAGCGTTCATCTCTTCAATTGGTTGTAACCACTCGCCCGATCGCACTAGACCGGTCAGTTCGTTTTTATCGGGGTCGTAAATGTAATATTCTTCGACTCCATAACGTTGATAAAAGAGAGTTTTCCTAAGCATCTCTTTGCGGCGGTTGCCTGGGGAGAGAATTTCGAGAGCTACCTGGGGGGCGATGTTGTCTTCCTTCCATTGCTGGTAAGAACCGCGATCGCCTTTCGGTCTGCCAAAGACTACCATTGCGTCGGGCGCTTGACGTTCTTTGTTATTGCCCTCAACGGGATACCAGAGAAGGTCGCCGGCAACGAATACGTTGTCATCGTTGGCAAATAAGATTTCGAGATTTTCTTTGATGGTTACTATCCATCCAAATTGTTTGGTATTGTCTGCCATCGGTTGACCGTCGCTGTCGGGATAAACGATTTCGGGTTTGGTTTCAGCGGTCAGTTGTCGTACCATACTGTTAACCTTGGAAATTACTGTTATTAGTATAGCAGATTTTCTTGACACGACTTATGGTAAAGTAGTCAAATAGTCTCTAAATAAAAAAAGTCCCATGCACAGAATTGCAGCAACTCCTGGTGGTTGGAATCCCCAAGCTGAAGGAGTTATTTTTATCGAACAAACTCCGGCCCCAATGGTATTTATTACTGCAGCCGATACCGACATTCAAACTTTAGCTGCAGCAATTAAAAATTTGCCCCCAGATTTTCCATCTATTCGAGCTGCTAATCTTCTCCAATTACAACAACAATTAACCATCGATACTTATGCCGAAGATATTTTAAGCAAAGCTGAAGTAATTATTTTGCGATTGTTGGGAGGGCGTTCTTATTGGTCTTACGGTTTAGAAGTTGTTGGGGAAATAGCCGAAGAAACTGAGGCTAAATTAATCGTAATGTCCGGAGACGATCGCCCAGATCCGGATTTAATGACTGCTTCTAATATTTCTCTTTCTGCTGTTAATAAAATCTGGCAATATTTAACGGAAGGTGGCATCGAAAATTTCGCTAATTGCCTGAAATTTACCGCCGATATTTGCCTGCAAAAAAGTTATCATCCCGCCCCACCAAAGGCAGTACCTCGAATCGGTATTTACAACTGGGAAAAAAGCCCCCAATTCCCAATTTTCTCTTCCAAATTCCCCATTCCCAAAATCGGCATTTTATTTTATCGCGCTCATTATTTATCGGGAAATGTGGGGGCAATAGAGAGTCTTTGTCAAGCTTTGGCAGAACAAAATTTAGAACCAGTACCGATTTTTATTTCTTCTGGACGCGACCCGGAAATAAGAGCGGAATTATTTGAATATTTCCTGGGAGAAAACGGGGGAAATATTCAACTATTATTAGATACTACCAGTTTTTCGATTTCTGGGATTAATAATTGGGACAACTATCAAAATTGCCATCCAATATTTCAGAGCAAAAACAATACTAATTTTCTCGATATTCCCGTTTTTCAAGTAATCCTCAGCGGCGGCACAAAAGAACAATGGGAAAGTCAATTTCAAGGTTTATCTCCCAGAGATGTAGCGATGAATGTTGCCTTGCCGGAAGTGGATGGGAATATTATTACTCGGGCGGTTTCTTTTAAAGGAGTGGAAAGCTGGAATGAGGATTTAGAAACAGATGTTGTCGGTTACGTTCGGGAGAGCGATCGCCTCAATTTTGTAGCTAAATTAACTGGGAATTGGGTGAAGTTAAAACAGACTCCAGCGGCGGAACGTCGGGTGGCATTAATATTAGCAAATTACCCCAACCGCGACGGTCGCCTTGCCAACGGAGTCGGGTTAGATACCCCGGCCAGTTGCGTAGAAATTCTCCGCGCTTTACGAGATGCTGGTTATTTAGTAAAAGATGTTCCTGCTACTGGAGACGAGTTAATTAAAAGGTTGACTTCTGGGGTGACAAATGACCCAGAAGGTCGCGATTTGCGGGTTGTAAATCAATCTTTGTCTTTGGCAGAATATCGAGAATTTTTTGCGAGTTTGCCCGCAGAAATACAAACAGCAATTACTCAAAGATGGGGGTTGGCAGGGGATTTTGAAGGGACGAGTGCGGATGGGTTTTTGGTGGGTGAAAAACTATCTCGCGTTCAATTTCCAATTCCTGGCATTCAATTGGGTAATATATTTGTGGGCGTTCAACCGTCGCGGGGATACGATATCGACCCGAGTTTAAACTATCACGCGCCAGATTTAGAACCGACTCATAGTTATTTGGCGTTTTATTATTGGTTGCGAGAGCATTTTCGGGTTGAGGCGATCGCCCACGTCGGCAAACACGGAAATTTAGAATGGCTGCCGGGTAAAAGCGTCGGTTTGTCCGCTAAATGCTATCCAGAGGTTGCTTTGGGTGCCTTGCCGCATTTTTATCCGTTTATCGTTAACGATCCGGGAGAAGGTTCGCAAGCAAAGAGGCGATCGCAAGCGGTAATTATCGACCATTTAACGCCGCCGATGACTAGGGCGGAGTTATACGGGCCTTTGCAAAAGTTAGAAACTTTAATCGATGAATATTACGAGGCGCAAAGTATAGACCCTTCGCGACTGCCGATAATACGCGATCGCCTCTTGGAACTCCTCCGAGAAGAAAACCTCGATAAAGATTTATCTTTTGCCACCAGAAAAACCTCAGAAATTGCCGATTTTATTATCAACGCCGACAGCTATCTTTGCGAATTAAAAGAAGCACAAATTCGGGATGGTTTGCATATATTCGGGCAGTGTCCCCAGGGGCGACAATTGCGGGATTTAATAATAGCAATTGCCCGCCATCCGAGTAGCGATCGCCTCGGTTTAACTCGCGCTTTGGCGGCAGATTTAGATTTAGACATCGACCCCCTAACGGCGGATTTTTCAGAAGTTATTAAAGAGAATCTAGTTATTAACAACAAACTCTGTTTAACCGTCGGCGATGTAGTGGAATCTTTGGAAAATAAGGCAGCAGAATTAGTAGAAGAATTACTCCAAAAAAGTAGAACAGGCATCTTGCCTGTTCCAGAAAAAAGTAGAACAGGCATCTTGCCTGTTCCAGAAAAAAGTAGAACAGGCATCTTGCCTGTTCCAGAAAAAAGTAAAACAGGCATCTTGCCTGTTCCAGAAAAAAGTAAAACAGGCATCTTGCCTGTTCCAGAAAAAAGTAGAACAGGCATCCTGCCTGTTCCAGAGGAATTAACAGGCGAGACGCCTGTTCTACGGGAACTAAAATGGATTAATAATTACCTGCTACCTTCCCTATTAAAAACCTCCCAAGAAATAGAGAATTTATTAAGAGGTTTAGAGGGTAAATATATCCCTCCCGGTTCCTCCGGTGCCCCCACCAGAGGCAGGGCGGATGTATTGCCAACTGGAAGGAATTTTTACTCCGTAGATATTCGGGCAATTCCCACAGAAACGGCCTGGAGAGTCGGACAATTAGCGGCGGAAAGATTAATAGAAAGATACACCCAAGAAAACGGGGAATATCCGCAAACTTTAGGGTTATCTGTTTGGGGAACTTCTACCATGAGAACTGGCGGGGATGACATTGCCGAAGCACTAGCTTTATTAGGAGTAAAACCGGTTTGGGACGGTCCTTCGCGACGGGTTATCGATTTTGAAATCTTGCCTATTTCTATTTTAGGAAGGCCGAGAGTGGATGTGACTTTGAGGATTTCTGGATTTTTTCGGGATGCTTTTCCTAATATTATCGACCTGTTCGATCGCGCGGTTATTGCTGTAGCTAATTTAGAAGAATCTGCCGCAGATAATCCTTTAGCAGAACGGGTAAAAATCGAGACTAAATCTTGGGAGGAAAAAGGGTTGAATTGGGAACGGGCAAAAGAGCGATCGCTCTATCGAATATTTGGTTCCAAACCTGGCGCTTACGGTGTCGGTTTGCAAGGATTAATCGAGGCGCAAAATTGGCATAGCGATGAAGATTTAGCGAGGGCATATATTAATTGGAGTAGCTACGCTTATACGGCGACTAGCAACCGAGGAAAATACGAATCTCGGGTAACAAATGCCCCAGAAGCTTTCCAACAAAGGTTAGGAGAAATGCAGATAGTTTTGCACAATCAAGACAACAGAGAACACGATTTATTAGACTCCGACGATTATTATCAATTCCAAGGAGGAATGACGGCGGCGGTACGTTCTTTAAAAGGTAAAAATCCTCAAACATATTTCGGCGATAATTCGATGCCAGAAAATCCCAAAGTCAGGCAATTACAAGAGGAAATATTGAGGGTTTATCGTTCCCGAGTTGTCAATCCTAAATGGATAGATGGAGTTATGCGTCACGGTTATAAAGGTGCTTTTGAGATAGCCGCGACGGTGGATTATTTATTTGCCTACGATGCCACGGCAAATTGCGTCGAAGATTTTGTTTATGAGGGGGTGGCAGAAGCTTATTTATTTGATGAGAAAGTGCGGGAGTTTATTAAGGAGAAAAATCCCTGGGGGTTGCGGGATATTGCCGAACGTTTGTTAGAGGCAAACCAACGGGGTTTGTGGCAGTCTGCGGGGGAACAAATAATAGATGAATTGCGGGCGATCGCTCTTGAAGCCGAGGGGGATATTGAGGGTAAACTGCAACTTTGAAGTAGCCCAGAAACCCGGTTTTTTGAAAAAACCGGGTTTCTTATTTGGGTAATGGGTAATAGTTAACAGTCTTTGCGGCTAGCGTGTTATAATCGAATAAGGCTTTAAACTCGTTTCCAGGTTTTTATCTGGAAACGAGACCAATCAAAATACTGTTAGTTACCGGTAGCCCAGAAACCCGGTTTTTCTAAAAAACCGGGTTTCTTAGAGGGTTGAAAAAACCGGGTTTCTTAGAGGGTTGAAAAAACCGGGTTTCTTAGAGGGTTGAAAAAACCGGGTTTCTTAATTCTAAATACTTGAAAATACCTTGAGGAGGTCATCAATGTTAAAAGATATTACCGTCAAAAATTATCGCTTATTTAAGAAATTGAAAATCGACAATTTCGCAAGAGTAAACCTCATCGTTGGCAATAACAATAGCGGTAAAACTAGCTTGTTAGAAGCCATCTATTTATTAGTCAACCAAGGAGAAATTGGGAGTTTGGCAGAAATCCTCAACACTCGCGGGGAAAAATACGACTATTACGAAGAAAATAGTCTGTTAGGAAAGGAGATAGATCGGACTGCCACTCGATATCAAATCAGTCATCTTTTTGGTCATCAAAACGGCGGCGATACTCCTATTTATTTAGCATCCCAACGAGAGGAATTTCTTTCTTTAAAAATGCAGTTTCGCCCTCTCAAAGAACCAGATAAAAATCTGCACGACCTAGAGCCCAAACAGACATCGCTCAATTATTTATCGCCTTGGGGATTGGATTTATCCTATTCACCGGGGGGTAATATTCTGCTGCCAGCGAGTAAAGATGGTTCCATAGAAGCTAAAGAATTGTTCGGGGCGAGACAGCGAGCAGACGGGGCAGATATTTTCTCGGCGAAAAGCGATCGCCCCAGTCATTTCTTAACAACAAAAAGTTTTTCTTACTGGTCTAAATTGGCAAAACTCTGGGATACAATTAGCCTAACTGCCAAAGAAGATAAAGTGGTAGAAGCATTGCGACTTATTAACCCAGAAATAGAGCGAATAGATTTCAAAACTCTGCTGACTTCCTACGGAGGAATAATCTTAAAAATTCGCGGCCAAAATTCTCCGGTTCCTCTGGCAATTATGGGAGAAGGAATGCAAAGAATACTCTCTTTAGTAATAGCAGTTTTAACTGCAGAAAACGGTTGTTTGCTGGTAGATGAAATCGAGACCGGCGTTTACTACATGACTCAAACAAATTTGTGGGAGTTTCTGTTGCAAATAGCTTTAGATTTTAACGTGCAAATCTTCGCGACAACCCACAGTTGGGACTGTATTTCTGCCTTTGAAGAAGCTTTAGAAAACTTAGACGATAATACTGTAGGAAAAGTGTTAAGATTGCAATGGCGAGGAGAACATTTTAGAACCGTGGACTACACCGGTAAAGATTTGGCCATCGCCATTCCCCATAATATAGAGGTGCGCTAATGCCAAAAACAAGAAAAACTCCCAAACCAAAACAATTGTTAGTGGAAGGTAAAAACGATCGCCATGTTATTTGGGCTTTGTGCGAACAATATCAACTTCCAGAGACTTTTTCTGTGGAAATACCAACCCCTGAGGAGGGGCAAGGAATAGAAGTTCTTTTAGCTGACTTGCCCTACAAATTAAGACAAGAAAACTTAGAAACATTAGGAATAGTAGTAGATGCAGACCGAGATTTAGAGGCGCGATGGCGGGCTATTAGAGATAGATTAAATGGCTGCGGTTACGATAATATTCCTCAAATTCCCCCGCTGGAAGGTTGGGTTTTGCCCTCAATAAATCCCTTTCTTCCCAGGGTAGGAGTTTGGCTGATGCCAGACAATCGTTTGCCGGGAATTTTAGAAGATTTTGTCGCCCAATTAATACCTCCAGAAGACCGATTATTTCCTAAAGCAGAAGCAATTTTAGAGGAAATAGAATCAACGCAACTAAATCGTTATTCAGTAGTACAACACCCAAAAGCTTTAATTCATACTTGGTTGGCGTGGCAAGAAACTCCGGGGATGCCAATGGGGCAGGCGATAACAGCCCGCGTCTTGCTTTCTAATTCGCCCATTGCCCAAATGTTTGTGGGGTGGTTAAATTACTTATTTGAATTAAATATAGAATTATAGAGTAAACTAGGAAAAGGACGGTCAGTCGTTCGCTATGGGGTGTCATCGAAAAAGCTATTTTGGCTTGCTGGCAGTTGCTGCAGGTGTAACTTCGACGATGGTCATTTAATTTATTAACAAACAATGGTTAGCTTAACTCGTTCTTGGCAAAATAAATCTGCTCGCTTGTGGCGGGAGCATTTGGAAGGCAGATTGCAACCTCGAAATCTTTTGATACTGTTAATTATTGGTGGCACTACTACTGTTATTAGTGGGGCTGCTTTGAGCAGTTATTTATTTGTACGCCAGTTGATTTTAGAAAACTCCCAAGAAAATGTTTTATTACAAGTTCAAAAAGGGAAAGATGAAATCGATAAATGGTTGGCTATTCGCAAGACAGAAGTAAAAACGATCGCCTCCAGTTCCATCGTTCGTTCCCCGGATTGGTCGAAAGTAGAACCGGAATTGAAACTACAGGCCGAAAGACTGAAAGATAACTTTCATCTGCTGGCGATGATTCAAGCTAATGGTGACGGTTACACTACTAATGACGATCGGGCTAATATAAGCGATCGCCCCCACTTCCAGCAGACGATGGCAGGGCAATTCTACGTTTCCGATCCGGTTACTTCTCGCACTACTGAGTTATTACAGGTGACGCTCTCAGCTCCGATCTGGTCCTCAGAGCCCGCTCAACAAGCTCCTCTCGGTACGATCCAAGGTAATATTAAAATAGAACGAGTGGCAGCAGTAGCGAACCAATTGCGATTTGGGGATGGCAGTTATGCTTTTCTTCTTAATTCCGAGGGAGTACCGATCGTTCATCCAGATGCGAGTAAGATAGGAACTCTAGAACGACCAGCTCCGAGTTTTGTAGAAGCAGAAGACCAAGATTTGCAACGAATTGCCAGAAAGATGACGTGGAGTGTAACCGATATCGAACTGGCCAGTATCGATGGCGAATGGATGTATGTTGCCTATTCTCCTCTGGAGGAAGCGAGCTGGTCGATTGCTTTAGTAATTCCCCGGGAAAATATCGAGAAAGAATTGCAATCGCTCAATTTTCTAGCTGTAGTTGTAGGTGGGTTGTTAGCAGTGGCAATGTTGGGGGCATTGTTTCAATTATCTTATTACGAAAAGACTCGCGTGAGGGCGGAAAAAGAAGCCCTTTTAAATCGCTTAATCGAAAGAATCCGCGCTTCTTTAAACATAGATAAAATTATGGAAACGACCGTAGAAGAATTAGCAAAAACCCTCCATTTAGAACGGGCAGCCTTTGGGTTTTACGACCAGAAAACGCAAAAGTTAGAGCTTCAAAAAGAATACCATCGATTGGGACTGGAGTCGCGAACCGGCTCGTTCTTATTATCTCAAGAGTCTATCGAACATCTGAAAGCTGGTAAGGAAACGCAACTTGGCAGCGTCGATTCTAGTGGGGATTCTTGGAAATTACAAAAGCAAAAATATTTGGCTTTATCCGTTAGGAGTCAAAGCGAAGTTTTGGGTTATTTAATTTGCACTCATGCCAATCGAAAATTTGACCGGGAGGAAGAACTGGAACTGTTAAAATCTGTAGCGGATCAGTTAGCGATCGCCATCACTCAATCCTATCTTTACAACCAACTGCAAGACCAAGTAAAACTTTTAGATGCGGCTTTCCGAGAGTTAAAAACTACTCAAACTCATTTAGTTCAGAGCGAAAAAATGTCTTCCTTGGGTCAAATGGTGGCGGGGGTTGCCCACGAAATTAACAACCCCGTTAATTTCATCTATGCCAATCTTACTTATGTTAACGAGTATGCGGAAAACTTGCTAAATTTGATAGAGCTTTATGGGGAAAAATATCCCGAACCGCTGCCGGAAATTGTTGAAGAAATGGAAGAGATAGAATTGGAATATATTAAGGAGGATTTACCCCATATTTTGCAATCTATGAAAATGGGAGCGGAACGGATTCGCCAAATAGTTGTTTCCTTACGCCATTTCAGTCGCCTCGATGAAGCGGAAAGAAAAGAAGTCGATATTCACCAGGGCATTGACAGTACGATTTTGTTGCTTCAACATCGACTGACAGAACCAATATCTGTGGTGAAAAAATATGGCAATTTGCCTCTAGTTGAATGTTATGCCAGCCAACTAAATCAAGTATTTATGAATTTGATGAGTAACGCTCTCGATGCTATTAGTAACGAAGAAAATAAAGAGGGAGAAATCGCGATTAAAACGGAGGTTTTTTCGGGTAAAAAAGGAGAGATGGTGAGGATAGCGATCGCCGATAGCGGTCCGGGGATTCCCGAAAATATTAAACACAAAATATTCGACCCATTTTTTACTACGAAACCAGTGGGTAAAGGAACCGGTTTGGGATTGGCGATCGCCTATCAAATTGTCACCGAAGTCCATGGAGGGGAAATATATGTTAATTCTACCGAAAAAGGAGCCGAGTTTGCGATCGAGATTCCAATTAAAAGTAGGTAATATCAATTAACAATTGAGTAGTAGGATGCTCCCAACGCACCTTACTTTTACAGGGGCAACTAACAGGGGCTTATTTTCTATTGCCAATTCCCAATTCCCTAAGGGTCCGTCGCGCCAACTTCAAATAACTTTTAGCAGTATCGTAACGCATCTCCAGATCCTCGGCGATCGCAGTAACAGACTCGCCCCATTCGCGCCGCGCCAAAATCGTCGCCCAGGTTTGGGCAGCATCCTTGGCGCGCTGGTTATTGCTACGTTTTTTTTGTGCCAAAAAGATATCGGTCAGCTCGTCAATTCTGACCGCTAACATCTCGTTCATCGGTAGCGTCGGTATAATTTCCTCCTCCAACCAACCGATCCTGGTTTGCCCCAAACCAAAAGTTGTTTTGTGTCCCGTACCTACATAAGGTGCTAACTCGATTAAAGCATAAAATAACTCGTGAAAATCCGGGTTTTTGCTAGCAGAGCGAGACAAATTCAACTCCACCGAACCGGTAAACCCCGTCACCATCCCCCTTTTACCTGCGGCAACTTTAGCAGATTCGATCTTGTGGTGGCTGATGACAACGTGTTCCTCAACCCAGTCTAAAAACTCCTCTTGAGGAAAATCGATTCCCGAGAAAACGTTCCAGCGTCGCAGATAGCTATGGAACAAATTCCTCGGCACCGGCAGGGGTAGGTGATTTTTCTTTTGACGAAAACTGGTGGGAGTGATAAAGGTGAGTTTGACGTTAGCACCGCTGTCAGGAACATCCGTCAACAAGCTATCGTAGGTTATAGCCGGCAGAACGATTTCCCAGGAACGAATCTTCAGGGGGCTCCCGTGAAGGGACACCTCTTCGGGCAAATCTTTTACCCAATCGGCCAACCAACTCGCCACGGACTTCGACAGGGCGGTTATATACCAGCGATAAGTTTGGTCTAGCCGTACTTGGAAGCCTTTACCCGCGCTTAATAACTCCCCTTCCAGGTTAGAAATGGTAAAAGCCTTCTCCAATTGGTCGTCGTGGAGTTGGGCGGAGAGCTCCCGATCGCTTTGGCGAACGCAATCGAGAAACCAAGCGTGCAGCCCGGTGGTGTATTGGGGGTATAAGTAACTGACTTCGGCGGGAATTAGCTCTAGGGCTATTCCTACCAGCTCGGTTTTCGCGGCCCACGGCCTCTGACGAGAACTGCGTTTTTTGCTCGTGGGGGTTTTCTTCGCGGTTTTGTTCGTCGTTTTTCTCATGGTTTTGTTTCGATTTGTTGTTGGGGGGTTTTAATTAGTTTAGCATCTCTATCCTTCTAAGGCAATAGGCAATAGGTAATAGGCAATAGGTAATAGGTAACAGAGCGTACCTCACCAGTAGGAAAATGCTATACAACCCATTGAGGATTGCTATATTCAATTGGGAATTTTTTTTGTTTGGTTCAAGCGTGGTAGGATCTTAGACTTAACCTATTAGGGTAAGGAGTGGGACAAGGGGCGCACTAAATCCCTATTAGGGGGCTACAGAAAAATTGGCAAATAAAAAATCACAATGAGTTCGACTTTGGCAGAAGAACTAGCACGAGAGTGGAAAACTAGACTGGAAACTGAGTGTCCCAATTACGATGCCAGCACTCGGGAGAGCATTCTTTGTTGGTTGTTGGGGGATTATCTCCAGCAGTGGGAAGAATTCGACCCGGCTAAGAGGGCCATAACGGTCAAAGGTTTTGATTTTACTTACCGGATTTTGCGGCAAAGGTATCTGGGGGTGGGGCCAGAAAAAGCTTATCAAAATCTGATCCAGCGTTTGGGCGGTTTGGTGATGCTGCGCCAGAAAATTCGAGCGTGGGTGGCCACTACTCGCGATCGCCAGAGGACGGCCCTGGATGTTTTGCAAGAAGTCATCCAAGAGATGCTCAATAGCGATCGCTACCTCCAACAAAAAATGGCCCAAATTTCTCGATGTACCGCAGACAGTCGCTTGCGCAATGCTTTATTGTTGGCCAGTTTGGAGGAATATTGCGTCCGACCTATCCGCAATCAACCTTTATTAGTTTATCGATTTGTTAATTATTTGCGTCGCTCTCAAAAGGGAGGATTGACTCAAGTTCCTACTCAAGAATGGGTGCAATTTTTAAGTAACGAAATTAGTCTTAAAGATACAGAAGACACGGTTAGTTTGCTAGATAGCGAGGCTACTTCCCAGTACGAAGATGCGGAATTTTGGGAAGAAAAACAGGAACTACGCCAACAGGTACGAGAGGAGTTTTTAACTTATTTGGCAGAGCAAGTCGAACCAAATGCTGCCGAGTGGTTGCGACTTTATTTGGAGGGTTATTCTCAGGAGGCGATCGCTGGAATTATGGAAATGCAGGTCAGACAAGTATATAGATTGAGGGAAAAGGTAACTTATCATGCAATTCGGGTTTTTGCTATCAAACAAAGACCCGAATTAGTAGCTAATTGGTTAGAGATTTCTTTGAATGAAAATAGTTTTGGTTTAACTGCAGATCGATGGCGAGCTTATTGGGAAAATCTTAACGAAGAACAGCGCGAAATTATTAAGGGATTAAAAAAGGGAAAAAGTGTAGAGGCGATCGCTGCCGATTTAAACCTGAAAACTACTCAAGTAATTAGGGAATGGACTCAGCTATATTTAGAAGCTCAATCATTAAGAAATGCTTAGGGTAAACTGTAGTTTTGAAGCCAACCAAACAGTGGTTGCTAATTGTTAATTGTCAATTGTTAATGGTAAAGCAATAAGCGTGCCCAATTGAGATGCTCCCGAGAAAATTGCTAATGGTTAACAATTAACAATTAGCCATTAACAATTAGCCTGTCTTCAATTAGCAATTAGCCTGTCTTCAATTAGCCATTAACAACTGGAAGTATTGTGAAGTTTCCGTAAATTTATGGACGTAAACGAGGGCGTAGTGTTAAATTAGTATTTAGAACTGTAAAGCTGTCCCTCTGCCTATTGCTGTCAATCTCCTCCAACTAGGCCACCAAGCAACCGAGCCAGTGATGGACCGAGGAAAACAAAACACCAGGTTAAATAGCTCCAGGGCAGGCGATCGTGAAGAAGGCGAGCTATCAAACGGTGGATTGGTTTCAGACAGCAACTCAAGGGGGAGCTAATTGCTAGTATTAATATCCCTGGCAATTTCCGGCAATAATGGAGAAGAAGATGGCAATTCTTGAAAATTTTAATCTAGTAGTTTATAATGAGCCGTGGGAGGTGATG
>CAZUCT010000067.1:0-27403 GCA_964619285.1 uncultured bacterium
ACGACTAAAGTCGTTACTACGAACTTTTACGACTAAAGTCGTTACTACGAACTTATGGAATTTACTTTAGCAAGACAATTATTTTATCGAGAAATTAATCTCCCAGAAACACAAATAAATCTGGGGAAGGCTGCTCTTTATTTAGCAAAAGAAGAATGCCCGGAGTTAGATGTAGAGGAATATTTGAACGCTTTGGATGTTATGGCAGCAGAAATAAAAGAACGCCTGCCAGCAGAAAGTTATCCTTTGCGGATAATTAAGAGTATTAATCACTATCTTTATGAAGATTTGGGTTTTAGGGGAAATACTAGAGATTATTACGATCCTGGGAATAGTTTTCTCGATCGAGTCATCCAAAGGCGGACTGGCATTCCTATTACTTTGGCCTTGGTTTATCTGGAGATTGCGAAAAGGATAGACTTTCCGATGGTGGGCATTGGAATGCCGGGACACTTTTTAATTAGGCCGGACTTTGAAGATGCCGATATTTATGTGGACGCCTTCAACGAGGGGGAAATTCTGTTTCCTCAAGATTGCGCCGAGAGGTTGGCCCAAATTTACGGCAAACCGGTCCAGATGCGCCCCGAATTTCTCGAAGCAGTTAGCCCCAAACAATTTTTGGCCCGGATGCTAACCAATCTTAAAGCTATCTACATCAACCGGGGCGAAGAATCAAAAGCTTTGGGGGCCATTGAAAGAATCTTGCTATTATTTCCTGAAGCGGCGATCGAAAGACGAGACCGAGGCGTACTATACTACCAGCTAGGTCGTTGGACGGAAGCTCGACAGGATTTGGAGAGTTATCTGCTTGACATTCCCAATGCTCGGGATGCCGATCTAATTCGAGGGATGCTGGCTAGGATTGGTCAAGGTCTATGACACTTGTAAAAGTGGTCGTGGCCGAAACTATTTAAGAAGTCGAACGGACTTAAAATAGGATGGCTAGTATGTTAAGCAACCAACTATTTTTATCTAAGTTGTGAGGAACAAACTGATGAATAATTCTAGAGGATTAAACTGGTTTGAAGCCATTTTAAAACAGTTTTCTTTCTTCAATAAGGGTGTTGCAAAATTGTTATCTTTATCATTAGCAGCCTTATTAGCTATTACTGCTAGCGTAACAATTTTAAGCGATCGTCCCGCCCACGCTATCGACGGAATTAGAATCAAATATGGTGCTGTAAACCTACCTATTACCGTTCAAGAATTAGTAGAATTTGCTAATACCGGACAGCAATCGGATCAATTGCGTTCTTTGTTTTTAACTGCTAATGCCAGTCAAGAAGCGATTCAGCAAGTTCGGGAGGTTTTAAGCTATCAAGTTGAAGTAGATCCCACTATAGTTGATGACGTACTAAACTCTCGTTATGGCAGGTTGGCTCTTCAAGAATTAGGTCGGTATTTTGGTACTAATGACGTAAATGCAATTGTTGACGAAGTTATTGCTTCAGTGGATCGAGTCATTGGAGATGGAACTATCAGGGTTTTGGAAGTAATTCAAAAATTTGAATGGGCCGATACTATTGTCATTGATGGCGATGGTATTGTTGACTTCTTCCAAGACGCAGTAGTGTTTGGACGGGAAGCTTTACAATTTGTCAAAGACCAGCCGGCAGTGCAAAGAATAGTTTGCGATCGCTAATAAGCTAGCAAAGGCAAGAGGCAAGAGGCAAAAGGCAAGAGGCAAAAAGTTATTGCTAATTGCTAATTGCGTTCTTGTTAACTGAACCTTGTTTTTTTAGAAAGCTGACTTGCCCCTGGCAAAATTACAGATTAGTATCAAGAAATTTTCTTAAACCATCAATCCTCTATCTCAAGATAGGGGTATTTTTTTGACAAATAACAGTTAACAATTAGCAATTAACAATTAGCAATTAGCGTTAATTTTTTTATTTCTGCAAAAATTCTCTTTCAGCTACTTGTTTTAACCGTCGCAATTGTGCTTCCATATCAGCCTTTGTTAAAGAAGCAGCAAAAGTATTAAAACCAAATTTAATTAAAGGATTGGGAATTTCAAATTCAAATCGATTTAACAACAAAGTCCCTTCAGCAGATGGTTGACATTCCCACCTGTCGCGCCCCGAAAAAAATCCTTCAAATCCCCAAACAATTAACCCCGGTTCTCGTTCGACGACAATACTATCTAAAGAGGGTTGTAAAAAAGGAATTTTAATGATAAACCGACTGCGACTCCCCACAGAAGTGTCCCAGTGGCCGACGGGCTCGCAACGCAACAAAGGATTTAGCCATCGATGCATTAAATCCCTCTCTGTAATACAACTCTCGACGATAGTAGCAGGGGTTCTAATAAAAATAGATTGCTCGAAAACTTGACGAATTGGCATTTTAATTAGAAACTTGTGACATATTACTAGAGAAGCGGTCAAGAAACCCGGTTTTTTCAAAAAACCGGGTTTCTGAGAATACAAGACCTGCTCTCTAGCAGTTTCTTTTGCTAATCAAAATAAAGCTTAACACTCAATAAAACCATGAATGGAATTTGGCAACAGATAATACCAGAGCGGCTTATGGGAACCCTCCCATCCGATTCAATGCTGCCGTCCAAGATTATGGCACAGGCAACTGAAAGTTCTTCTAACCTTAGCTTAGATTTACTTCAGGAAAACATCTGGGACATCGGCAGAGCCGTGGCGATTTTAGTCATAGGCCTTGTGGCTGCCTGGATAATAGCTGCAGCGATCGGCTCGTTGTTCAAAAAAACCAAGATAGATAATAAGATTGCTGGCTGGGTAAGGGGAAATCGAGAAGGAGAAGAGCTACCACCAGTGGAGAAATGGATTTCCACGGGAGTTTTCTGGCTCTTAACGGTCTTTGTCCTGGTTGCCTTCTTCAACCAACTAGGTTTGACGGAGGTTTCCCAACCCCTCAATACTTTTCTCGATCGCATCACCGGCTTCTTGCCCCAGTTAGGAGCAGGGTTGCTGTGGTTGGGCGTTGCCTGGGTAGTGGCAACGGTGGTGAAGCTTGCCGTTACCGAAGTTCTCGGGGCCGTGCGTTTGGACGAACGGTTGAACCAACAAGTGGGCAATGAGGAACCAGCAAGTCAAATAAAACTGACCGATACTCTGGCTAATGCCTTGTATTGGTTCATCTTTTTGCTGTTCTTGCCGCCAATATTGGAAGCTTTGGGACTCCAACAGGCCCTCCAGCCGGTTCAGAGTATGCTGGATCGAATTCTGGATGCCCTGCCGAATATTCTTAAGGCGGTCATTATTGTTGGCGCGGGTTGGTTAATAGCTACGGTGGTACGCCGAATTGTGACTAATCTTTTGGCGGCAACCGGTGTCGATGGCCTGGGTTCGCGCTTTGGCATCAGTTCTTCCACTAGCGGACAATCCCTGTCGTCTATTATTAGCACCGTTGTTTACGTTTTAATTCTGATTCCTTTTGCCATCTCCGCTTTGGAGGCTTTGGAAATTCAATCGATTTCCGCTCCTGCAGTGGCGATGCTCCAAGAAGTTCTCGAAGCAATTCCCGATATTTTCACCGCTGCTTTGATTTTGGTGGTGGCTTACGTTATCGGACAGTTTGTCTCGGATTTAGTTACCAATATCCTGACCGGTATTGGTTTCAATAATATTTTCAATTGGTTGGGTTTGCCATCGACTCCCGGAACTCCCAGTCAACCTGCAGACCCTAATGCTACCGTTCTCCAAGAGGAAGGTGGTTCTCCCCAGATGCCTCGGCGCACTCCTTCGGAGATTGTCGGGATTGTTGCTTTAGTGGGCATTATGCTGTTTGCGGCGGTTACGGCTACGGAGATTCTGGGACTTGCAGCTCTAACTTCGATTGTCAATGAGATTTTGTTGATATCCGGTCAAGTGCTGCTGGCGGTGGTGGTGTTTGCTATTGGTTTGTATTTTGCCAATTTGGCTTTCAATTTAATTAACAGTTCTGGCAGCGGCCAAGCTCGATTTTTGGCTCAAGCGGCCCGGGTGGGGATTATTGTTCTGGTGTCGGCTATGGCCTTGCAACAAATGGGTATTGCTAGCGATATCGTCAATTTGGCCTTTGGTTTGTTGTTGGGGGCGATCGCTGTTGCTATTGCTCTGGCCTTCGGTTTGGGCGGTCGCGATCTTGCTGCCGAACAAATTAAGGAATGGTTGGATAGCTTTAAGAATAAGTAATTTTTTGTAGAAAAGGCAGGATGCCCGTTCTACGGTTAACGGTAAAATCAGGGTGCGCTGCGGCGCACCTTGCATCTTTTTAAGACAGTCCCAATTTTTGTTTAACTTCTTCCAGAGACACTCCTGGCATCTTTTCTGGGAGCATCCCATATTTGCAAAAATAGAAAATGGCTAATGGCTAATGGCTAATGGCTAATCGCTAATGGCTAGATGCAATTAGCAAAAAGCAATTAGCAATTAGCAAAAAGCGTTAAATCCTTGGTTTTCTTCAAAATTGAGATGCACCCTATTTTATTTAATAAATCAAAAAACATCCCTTCGCCAGAAGCTTAAATTCTGGGTGGGGGCTCTCGTATTCGGAAAACGGGTAAAATAAACTTTTTGGCAATCCCACACCCCCCACACTCCCCACACTCCCCACACTCCCCACACTCTGCCTTTTTCAGCAGACCCTAGAATAGGATTTATAATTTCTCTGGCAGGCGATCGCCCGCTTTCCTCACATCCAATTTTGCCAACAATTCTGCTTTAATTCGATTCATAATCGAGGTCTCGTCCAAAGACTCCAAAATATGACTGACTACGGCCTTCGGGCCAGCTTCTCCCCAAGAAGCGCCATTAGCCAGATAAGCTTTAGTAACTTGGCCGATGCCATAAGAAGACAACCCCGCCACCGTCGCCTGAGTCGCCGCCACCGACAAATAAGGCCCTAAAGACAAGCCCCCCGTGACTGGGGCCGTTAACCCCAATAACCCTTTAAGAGAACTCAGTCCCAAATTAGCCATCATTTCGCTCGCCGTAATGCCACCCATGCTAATACCGATTTTTTGCAACAACTCCACGGCCCCGGCTTGGGTCATCTCAATACCATAAAGTTTCGATAAAGTCAAGATAGTTGCCACATCAATTATCGCAGCGCTGATAATATCGGCCACCGTAATCGGATTGAGAGCGATGGCCACGGCCTTAGTCATCACCGCATTCCAAATAACCCGATTAGCGCCCTTATCCCTAATCTCCATCTTCCGACGCACCAACCGTTCGTTGGCATCGCTGGCATAAAGCATGGTATTCAAAGCCACCAAAGACTTACCTTCTCGGTCTAAAATCTCCAAAATTTTCAGCTTTAAATCGTCAACTAGGGGCTGCCCTCGGTTCATTTGAACCCCCATAGTGCCATCGGGCCGGCGGACGGCCTTAGCTACCAGAGGAGAAGCTGCGGCCATGACAATTTCATCTGGAGAGAGCAATTCGCGGAGGCGATCGTCGCGGATTTTATGATAAATTGCCATGCGGTCTGCTTCTGGGTATTGGTCGATTTTGTTAAACACCAATAACATCGGTTTGCCGGCATCCCGCAGTTGAGAAAGAGCATCGTATTCGACTTGAGTAATATCGCCTGCAACTACGAACAGCAGCAGATCCACTTGTTGAGCGACTTGTTTGGCCAGAGCTTCGCGAGTTTCCCCGTCTATTTCGTCGATGCCCGGAGTGTCGATGAGTTCGATTTGGGAGATGCGATAAGAGGTGAGGGTATTAGCAGGGGATTCTTCTTCTGGGGATGTTTCTCGCTGTAGCTGCCACTGCTTGATGTGAGTATTTCGAGTAACGCCGTGAATGGGGCCGGTTTCAAAGACATTTTCTCCTAAAAGGGCGTTGAGGACCGAAGATTTGCCCCGCCCCACCATGCCGAATACTGCGATTTGGACGCAGGTTCGTTCTAATTTTTCCACCATTGCTTCGAGTCCGCCGATTTCTTCTTCCAATCCCGATCGCTCTTCGGGGGTTAAATCTAAATTAGTTACTAATTCGGCGAGGGCGTCTTTGGCGTGTCGTAGATTTAATTCTGCTTGAATGTCTGAGAAGCTTAATATGGTTTTGTCTAATTCTCGATCTAAATCCATTGGCAATTTTATCAAACTCTTGGTAACAGGTAATCGGTAATAGATAATCGGTAATATGAAAGAGCGCAATTAGCGTAGAACAGGCATCCTGCCTGTTCCAAGCGAACCCCATTCCCCATTCCCCATTCCCAAATCAGCGAATAAAAGAAAGGTCAACTTTTCCAAAATTAGTAGTTAAAGCCAGATGCATATTTTCTAAAGCTTTAACTAACCATTGAACTGCTTCTCGATTATTGGATTCGTAATGGTTAAACAAAATCGCAAATCGTTGTTCTAAATACGGTCTAATCCGGGTACATATTAGCACGATTTTTAGCAGCATACCAGTGGTGACAATTGGTCCTAAATTTCCCAGCAAATCGAGGAAGAGAAAATGCTGGGGTCGCTGGGGACTTTCTACTATTAAAAAGTTCAGCATGCTACTGCAAGTTCTCATCATTAGAGAATCGTTCAACTTTTTGTCATGGCTGTGTTCTAAAGTTCTTTGCAGTTCCTTGTAGAATTTATTATTAAACTTGCGGGTAATAGTCCGAGAATCAACTTCTAAAGAACTGCTGAGATACTCATAGAAGCTATCTTTAAAAGCGCGGTATGATTGAGGCTGTTGCGTATGAGCCAAAAAGCGTTGGGCTAAATCTTTATAAGTATAACCGGTTTCCACTTTACCCACATATTGTCGCAGGGCAAAAAATAGCTCGGGATCTTTCAATAAAGTAGGGTTGGTTATAATCGTAGCATTTTCTCTTGTCGAAGGCTGCTTGCCCTTGCGAGCCAGTCTTATTTCTCTTATTCTATGAGTGACGTATTGAGATAAATTTACTTCATATTCTTGCTGCTTTTCTTGCTGAATTTTTTTGATAGCTTGCTGATGGTCGTAACTGCTATCAGGACTTACCAAACAATGCTTGTACAAGTAAGGATAGCGAGGTATTAAAGTTCTTAATGGTTGAGCTAAAGCAGTTTTACTGTTGCTAGATGCAGCCGGGGATTCGTTCATCACTTCAGCCAAACGCTTGAGAGTGAGATATTGTTCGCAGGTAGTAAAATCTTTTACTAATTCTAAAACTCGTCTGGTACCTCTGGAGCCAAAAGCCCTAGTTACGCTTTTATTTTCTACCTCTTCAAATAGCTGAATCAACTCCAAGATGGCATCTTTTTTCGCAGTGTAAGGTTGCCAGCGATTGATTAAAATATGACAGCAACGGTTGAGAATAAAGTTAAATTCTGCTTCTACTTCTTTTGAGGCAACTATCTTTTCTAAAGCCCGTACTATTTCGCCATCGGGGTATCCCCAGCCTTGGATAAATAACATCCGGAAGCGATCGATTACTTCCTCAGATGAGTCCTTTTCTACCAAGTCTAGGAAGTGGTCGTAAAGTTGCTGTTTGCGATTTTCTGTGGTTTCTTGGTTCTTAGGAACTTGCATAGTTTTCACTTTTGTGTACCCCCTGGCTGCGATGGTTTGTTTAGCTAAAGGCCATTACCAGATCGGGATTAGCTTTAGGAAGCTCTCTAGGGGCAACCCACTAGCTTAATTTTTGACGATTAGTAAAAAGACCAGCATTTTACTTAGCTTTTGGTTCTGGCTGATGTTATCGATCTACATACAAATATTTTGTAACATCCCCTTTTTTAAAGCTGTCCCTGAATTTTCTCAAGATCGTAAATTATTTTTAGCTTTCAAGGTAAATCCCGAAAAACTACGGATGTTTTTCTCGACTGGTTACTAGAGAAGTAAGTTAAATAATTGATGATTTAATCTAGTGGCCCAGGTAGTCTGGTCGATAGAAATAGGAGATGTCTAAGATAATTATGGCACATCTTTTTTGAACGGTGCAGTGCCCCTAATTATGAATTTTTGTATTACCACTAGCCAACTAATTGAAATACTGGGTGCGAGGCCGCTTACTCAGTTGAAGACTGAAAACGAGACGATCGCGGGGATTACCACTGATACCCGCAACCTTACACCAGGAAATCTGTTTGTAGCCCTGGTTGGAGAAAAGTTTGACGGCCATAATTTTGTGGAAGAGGCCATTAATCAAGGTGCTGTTGCGGCCATCGTCAGCAAGCAACCTTCTTTGAAGGCCGGGGAACTGCCAGAAATTCCCTTGTTGCTGGTGGAAGATACCCTCAAGGCATATCAGGCCATCGCTCGTTGGTGGCGCGATCGCTTTTCGATCCCCATCGTGGCCGTGACGGGTTCGGTAGGTAAAACTACTACCAAGGAATTAATCGCGGCGGTTTTAGCCACCCAAGGGCCTGTCCTCAAAACCCAGGCCAACTATAACAACGAAATCGGCGTCCCAAAAACTCTTTTGGAACTCTCAGAAGAGCATCAATATGCCGTCGTAGAAATGGCCATGCGAGGCCCGGGGGAAATTGCCTTATTAACTCAAATTGCACGTCCCACGGTGGGAGTAATTGTTAATGTGGGCACAGCTCATATCGGGCGTCTGGGCTCGGAGGAGGCGATCGCTCGAGCTAAATGCGAGTTACTGGCAGAGATGCCAGAAAACAGCATTGCCATCCTCAACGGCGACAACGGCCGATTAATAGAAACTGCTGCAGGGGTATGGTCGGGAGAAACCCTAACTTACGGTTTAGAATCGGGGGAATTTCGGGGAGAATTAATCGATGCTCGGACCATTAAGATAGAAGAGGCAGAATTACCCCTACCATTACCCGGTCGACATAATGCCGTTAACTACTTAGCTGCTTTAGCAGTTTTTAAAGTTTTAGTTGGCAAGAATTTACCCGAAAATTCTCTCTGGGAATCTCTGAGTAAAGATTTATCGGTACAACTGCCAGAAGGAAGGGCGCGACGGTACGAATTAGCTAACGATATTGTCGTTTTGGACGAGACTTATAATGCCGGTTTAGAATCGACCGTTGCCGCCCTTCAATTATTAGCTGAAACTCCTGGCAAGCGCCATATTGCCGTGTTGGGAACTATGAAAGAATTGGGAGAGAAATCTCTCGATTTTCACGAACGAGTTGGAATTGTTGCCCGAGATTTGAAGCTGGATGCTTTATTTATTTTGGCAGATTTTGAAGAAGCTAAGGCTATGGCAAAGGGGGCTGTAGGTTTGCCTTTTTTAGAAATAGAAGATATCGAGTCTTCAGATTGTCGGGAAAAATTGGCGAAACGGTTAAAAGAGTTTGTGGAAACCGGCGATCGCCTTTTGTTTAAAGCATCTCATTCTGTGGAACTAAATAGGGTGGTAGAAATGTTTAAAAATTGATAATTTTCCGTAGAACAGGCATCTTGCCTGTTCCCAAAAAGATTATTTATTGAGACAATGAACTTATTTTAAAGAAAAATTTTGGCAAACAGAACTGCTATTTTAAATCCCCAAATTGAACCAAACTTAATAATTATGAACCAGAAACAATCCGTTGCTTATAAAGGCTCTCTGTTGGTTATTGACGATACTCCTGCTAATTTAAGTCTCTTAACTCAACTTTTATCGGAAAAAGGTTATAAAGTTCGGGCGGCACCTAGCGGTAAATTTGCTCTGAAGTCCATTGACAAAAATCCTCCCGATTTGATTTTACTTGATATTATGATGCCAGAAATGAACGGTTATGAAGTTTGTCACGAGTTAAAAGCAAATCCAATAACTCAAGACATACCGGTGATTTTTTTGAGCGCTTTGGATGAGGCTTTAGATAAAGTAAAAGCTTTTGATGTGGGTGGGGTTGATTATATTACCAAACCGTTTCAGGCAGTGGAGGTTTTAGCCCGAGTAGAAAATCAATTGCGGGCGCGATCGCTCCAATTACAACTTATAGAAAAAAACCACAATTTAGAGAAAGTCATCCAAGACCTTAAATGGGCTCAAGCTCAAGCAATTCAGAACGAAAAAATGCTGGCTTTAGGGCATCTCGTAGCTGGTGTTGCCCACGAAATTAATAACCCAATTAACTTTATTTTTGGCAATCTTACCCCTGCCAAAGAATACATACAAGATTTATTGAGGTTAATCGCAGTATATCAAGAACAATACTCAGAAAGTAACCCCGCTATAGAGGCAATTTTTGAAGAAATAGACCTTGATTTTCTTACGGAAGATTTATCTAAACTCTTAAATTCAATGCAGGCTGGGGCGGAAAGAATTGCTACTATTGTAGGAGGATTGCGCACTTTTGCTCGCCACGACGAATCGGAAATTAAAGCTGTGGATATCCATGCTGGAATTGACAGTACCTTAATGATTTTACAACATCAATTACGAGAGACAAATGCTCGACCTGGTATTAGGGTTATTAAAGACTACGGCAAGTTGCCTAAAGTTACCTGTTATGCCAGTCCTCTTAATCAGGTATTTATGAATTTAATTAAGAATGCGATCGATGCTTTGGAAGACAAAATGCAAAATGGAGAAATTGCTGTAGAGGAACCTACTATTCGCATTCAAAGTTTAACCACTACTAATCAGACTGTCAAAATTATTATTGCTGATAATGGTTCGGGAATCAGTTCAGAGATAATAGCGCACATTTTCGATCCTTTTTTTACTACTAAAGTAGTGGGAAAAGGCACTGGTTTGGGATTATTCAGTAGTTATCGAATTATTGTCGAAAAACACAAAGGTCAACTTACTTGTAATTCCAAAATGGGCGAGGGCTCGGAATTTATTATTGAAATTCCAGTCCAATTACCCCTAGAATGCAGTCTCAGTAAAAATGACTAAATAAAGATTGGCAAAATCAGAAAAAATGCTTTATACTAAATTAAGGAACTACTACTCCCTATTTTTCATCTAAGTGAATTCCCTGGATATTTATGAATCAGGAGCAGTCTATTAATGCTAAAGGAGAAATTTTAGTTGTGGATGATAGTCCTGCTAATTTAAGTCTGTTAACTCAAATGCTATCTGCTAAAGGTTATAAAGTTAGAGTAGCACCTAACGGAAAATTGGCATTAAAATCAGTTCAATACTATCCTCCCAATCTTATTTTGCTAGATATTATGATGCCCATAATTGATGGTTATGAAGTATGCAGGCTGTTAAAAGCTGACGAAAAAACTCAAGATATTCCGGTAATATTTATTAGCTCTTTAGATGAAGCCGTAGATAAGGTTCAAGCTTTTAACTTAGGTGCTGTCGATTACGTTTCTAAACCTTTTGAAAATGTAGAAGTTTTAGCGAGAATTGAGAATCAATTAACTATCCAAAGACAAAAAAAACGCTTGCAAAGAGAAATTGAACGCCGGAAAAAAATTGAAGATAACCTCAACCAATCCCGGCAGCTTTTATCCAGCGTTTTAAATAGTTCTTTGGACGGTATTATGGCGTTTAATTCAGTGCGCGACGAAGGCGGAAATATTGTTGATTTTGAATGTTTGCTGGTTAACCCAGTAGCGGCAGAAACTATTGGCAAAACTAAAAATTACTTGATAGGAAAGCATTTTTTGAAAGAATTGCCGAGTTTAAAAAATACGGGTTTATTGGATTATTATAAGTCTATTGTTACCACGGGAATTATTATTAATAAAGAATTTTATTACGATCGCGAATATTTTAAGGGTTGGTTTCAGGTGGTGGCGGTTAAAATTGGCGATGGAGTTGCCGTTACTTTCCGCGATATTACCGATCGCAAACAAATGGAATTGACCCTACAACAAGCTAATGTAATCTTAGAACAAAAAGCTAACGCCGACAGTTTAACCCATCTGGCCAACCGCCGCCGCTTTGACGAATATCTCAAGCAAGAATGGGCCCGAATGGCAGAGGAGAAACAGCCCCTCTCTCTGATTTTATGCGATGTGGATTATTTCAAACTCTATAACGATACCTACGGACATCAAGCGGGCGATGAATGCTTGCAAAAAATAGCACGAGCTCTCAGACGTTCTGTCAGATATCCAGCAGATTTGGTAGCTCGTTACGGGGGCGAAGAGTTTGCGATAATTTTGCCGAATACAACCGCTACAGATGCGCTGAAGGTTGCCGCACAAATTAAATACGAGATACAAAAATTAAAAATAGATAGTCAAACATCCATCAAAAGTAAATATGTAACCTTAAGTATAGGAGTAACTAGCATGGTTCCCAGGTCGGAATTATCCCCGGCACATTCGATCGCTGCTGCCGATGAGGCCCTCTACGAAGCTAAAAAACAAGGGCGCGATCGCGTAGTTCTCAAACAATAGAAGTAGGCAAAATAGGCAATCTTGCTAGAAGAAATGCCAGTTAAACCAAGGGTTCCACGCCTCTAGCCCAATTGTTAATCGTTCGTTAATATTACCATCAAGATTCCACGGCGATCGCCTCCGCTACCAGATTTTCTTTTTTACCTTTCAACAGATAAACTGGCATATCTCCCTTTCCTTTAACGGCGATCGCTCCCCTTTCTTCAAACTGATACTTATCTTTTAAAAGTTCGTAGGTTGCCTCGGTAACTTGAATCTCCCCGATCGCTCCATGAGATTCCATCCGACTGGCAGTATTCACCGTATCCCCCCACAAATCATAAATAAATTTTTTCGTACCGATAACCCCAGCAACTACCGGACCGCTATTAATACCGATCCTCATCTGAAAATTGCCGCCGCGCTTGCGATTAAAAACTCTAATAGCCTCCTGCATCTTCAAAGCCATTTCGGCGATCGCCTCGGCATGGTCGTCTCTCGGGTGAGGCAAACCCCCTACCACCATATAGGCATCTCCTATTGTTTTAATTTTTTCCAAATCTCCCTCGACGGCTATGCTGTCAAATTCGGAGAAAATCTCGTTGAGCCATTGTACCAAATCTGTCGGCGAAACGGTGGCAGATAGTTTGGTAAAGCCGGCAATATCTGCAAATAATACTGTCACGCTCTCGAAAGAATCGGCAATGGTCCCCGCGCCTTGTTTCAAGCGTTGGGCGATCGCTTCTGGTAAAACGTTTAGCAAAAGCCTTTCTGACTTTTCCCGTTCTTCTTCCAACTGCTGCAAAGCCGACCGAAAAGAACTCACGATCGCCACGCCCAACCCGGATGCTGCTACTACCGCTACTAACAATAAGACTGTCATTTGCTCGGAGGTTTGCTCTATTTGTAGCCGGGCCCGTTCTACTTCTTGGGTGGCAAAAGCAAACAGTCTGTCGGAAAGAGCGCTGGTTTGCCGGTCTAAGGTGTCGCCGATGGCGCGAACGTCTTCTTTGCGAATATAGCTTTGTTGCGTCTCGGACTCGAAGACCCAGAGAAATTCATTTGCGGTTTGCTTTTGTTCGGGACTCAATCCTGGGGAGTCGGCGATCGCCACGCTCAACTTTTCCACGGCTAAAGCTAAGGCTTTCTTGTCTTCCTCTCGATTGTTTAACCTATATTTTTGTTCCGCTACCCGCATTTCGTTGTAAGAAGAGATTAACTCCGGTTCCCCTGCTAGTTGTAGCACTTCCTTTAAAAAATCTCCCGTCCTTTCGGTTCGCGCCAACAACCCCACTCCATCTTCTCCTAAATCTCCCACCCACCTTACTGCTTGCCGAAAGTTGCTCTGATACTGCTGAATTTTTTGGGTATATTCGAGTAAGTCTTGGCGATCGCTGGCAAAAGTGTCTCTGGCGAGCAATTTTTGGAGGCGATCGCCTGCTTGCTGCACTTTGAGAAGTTCTTCCTCGAAAGGAATCGCATAATCGGCGCGCGCCTTTTGTAAGCCTACAGTTTGCCAGCGATCGAAAAATTCTCTTTCTTTTACCCGGGCCCTGTCTAAAGCTTTGTTCATTTCAAATACCAAGCGCTGCATTTTGATGCTGGTTACTATAGCCGACTCGGTGCGGTGGCGAACCACTTTTAAGGAAAAAAAGCTAGTGGCTGCTACTGCACCTATCAATAATAACAGTCCCGCCGCGGCAAGAGAAAACTTGCGAGTAATGCTAGATTGACTTTTGGTTTGAGTTAGAGAGCGATCGATTATTTCATTGTCTTTCATTATAGTAGTAGCCTCCCGATCTGTATTAGTTGCTCGTTTAGGGTTTCTACCCCCAAAGGATATAATACCAATTTAACCTCTAAATTCAATAATCTAGCATAAATTCACCAAAAGGGGGTATGGCCGGGGCAAACAATACACAAACCCATTTTAATTGCCAACCCACCCAATTATCAATACTTCACCTTTGCCAACCCACCCAACACCAACAGCATCGGCGTTAACCAATCCCCCCATTTAACATACCACGTCTCGGTGGTGCGTCGATAAATTGTCTCGGCATGGAGTTCGTAAGTATTGAGACGCGATCGCCACAAAATCCTACCCCGAGGATCCGCTATACCCGAATATCCAGTATTCGTCGCCCTCACCGCCCATCTATCGGTTTCTATAGCCCGCATTACATCTTGCGCCTCGTGTTGGGCCGGCATCGTCGCGCTATAATGGGCGTTATTCGATGCCGTTAGGATAAATTCCCCTCCAGTAGCAGCTTGAGAGCGAAAAACTTCGGCAAAGGCCGAGTCGTAACAAATACCAACTATAGCCCGCCCAAAAGGAGTTTCTATGATTTGCTTTTTCTCCCCATGCACCAAAGTAGCATCTAACGGCGAAAGACGATTAATTAGTTTCCCTAAAAGTTCTTTAAAGGGGATATATTCCCCCAAAGGCACTAACTTAATTTTGTCGTAGCGACCGACTATTTTTCCGGTTTTGTCCATAGCAAACAAGCTATTTGTCAAACCGTTTTCTTTCTCCCCAAAACCTCCTACCCAGGCAACAACTCCACGGTCTAAAATTGCTCGATAAAAATCTAAATATTCTCGGTTTTCCGGTCTCGTCCAGATAAAAGGTAAAGCTGTTTCTGGAGTTAAAACCGCATCCACTCCTGCATCTGCTAGTTCTTGATAACCCCTGGTATAGTTAGCGATCGCCTTTCTCCATCCCTCGGTTCTTAGCTTAATATCGTTGGCAATATTCCCTTGAATAATTCCTACTTTAATCCCTGCATTTGCATCGGTTTCTAAAGGTCGATTGTAGAGCCTCAATCCGATTAAATGCAACAGCAAACAGAGAGCGATCGCTCCACCAAACAAACCCCATTTTTTCTCTTTTTTTATTATTAACCAAGCCTCGGCCAGCAAACCGTTAACCGCGACAATAGCAGCAGTTACCGTACTGGGACCGGAAAATTGACTTAACTGTAAAATTGCTAAATTATGGGGACTTTGAGTATAAGACAAAGAGGTCCACCACAGAGAACCGGTAGCCCAAAATGCTTCTAAAGCACACCAGAAAGCAGTACCGATTAAGACTCTAACTAAGGAGGAAATTAAAGAGTTTTTCCCGTAGCTTTTCCAATTATTTAACTTATGAAATACCGTCCCCCATAAGCCAACTAATACCCCTCCCCAGAGAGTAATAAAAGTCAGACTAAAAAGAGCGATCGCCAAACTCGCCAACCAGGGAACCCCCAACCAAGTCATCGGATGAATTCCCGTTATCCAAAATAATGCCAATCCGTGATAGCCAATTCCCCAAACTAAACCTATTAAAAAGATGGAATTGAGAATGGGGAGTTGGGAATATTTATCATTTTTTACGATTAAAACCCATAGAGGAGCCAGAGCAACCCAAGCTAAAAACCAAGCGTTTATTGGTGCGGTCGTCAATCCCATTAAAATGCCGCCAACAAAGGCAATTATTAATTTTAAAAGCATAATTGGTAATTGTTAATTGCTAATCCTAACCATTCCCCATTCCCAAAAATAGCCACAAAAATTCCCAGGCTTTTTGACCTGGGAATTAAAGAAGAGTTTATTCTTCTTCGTCGTCAAGATCTTCCTCTTCCTCTTCGTCTTCTTCGTCGTCAAGATCTTCCTCTTCGTCTTCCTCGTCGTCAAGATCTTCCTCTTCCTCTTCCATTTCCTCGTCTTCTAACTCTTCATCCTCCATCTCTTCTTCTTCAAGATCTTCCTCTCCAGAAAGGGGAACTAAAGCTACCTCAGCGAGGGCGTCATCGGCATCCAACTTTTGCACCCGGACTCCAGTGGCGCTGCGAGATTGAATCGAAATAGCACCCACTGCCTGACGGATAATAATTCCCCGAGTCGTGATCATCATCAACTCGTCCTCTTCGTTAACTATCC
Source organism: uncultured bacterium (assembly GCA_964619285.1). Lineage (GTDB taxonomy): Bacteria > Cyanobacteriota > Cyanobacteriia > Cyanobacteriales > Microcoleaceae > CALKCV01. The sequence goes on from CAZUCT010000067.1 coordinate 16,119, forward strand.
GCAAAGCCGCCATGCGATCGACTACACCGCGATTTTTCTTAAACTTAGTAGCAATTCGACCTTTACCCGCGCGATTTTGCAGAGTAAATTGAGAAACTGGGACTCGCTTGCCATAACCGCGATTGGTAATTACCAAAACCCAAGGCCCCCAGTCGCGATCGTCTTCTTCCTCTTCCTCCTCATCCTCATCGTACTCATCCTCGTATTCTTCCAATTCCTCCTCTTCGAGTTCCACTTCGAGTTCCTCATCCTCATCGATATCCGCAATAGCATCCACAATAGAGCTCGGCAAAATATCCATGCTAATTAACTCGTCGCCCTTGGAGAGTTTCATCGCCTTAACGCCGCGAGTATTGCGACCCAGGGGGCGGAGTTGCTTATTATCAGTTCTAAAATGAATGCCCATACCCAAAGCAGAACCGATAATTACGCTATCGTCAACTCTCGCCCTTCTCACCCACCGTAGCTGGTCCCCCTCTGACAAAGAAATAGCCCTCAAACCATTAGAACGGATATTAGCAAAAGCAGATAAGTTAGTTTTTTTGATATAACCGCCCCTAGTCAGCATCACCAAATATTCGTCATCGCTGAATTCGGAAACCGTAACAATGGAGGTAACTTTTTCATCCCGAGGAATGGGCAACATTTGAACTATTGGTACTCCTCGTGCGTTTCGAGACCCCATCGGAATTTGGTAAGCATTGAGAGAATAAACCACGCCCCGTTGAGTAAAGAATAAAACGCTATCGTGGTCGCAGCAGGCTAGGAAATGCTCGATCGCGTCATCTTCCTTCATCTTCGTGCCCGACTTCCCGCGAGTTGCCCGACTTTGTGCCTCGAAGGCATTAACCGGCATCCGTTTGATATAACCCTGTTCGGTTAACATCACGATCGCCCTTTCGTTAGCGATTAAATCGGTTTCATCAAATTCCCCCTCCGCTAATTCAATTTCGGTGCGTCTGGGCTCTCCGTGGAGGTTTTGAATTTCTTTAGCTTCAGTTTCGACAATTTCCAGGATCCGCTCTCTTTTAGCCAAAATATCCTTTAAGTCAGCTATTTTCTCCAGTAATTCCTCATGTTCCTGTTCGATTTTATGCGCTTCCAAAGCCGTCAACCGTCGCAATTGCATTTGCAAAATCGCATCAGCTTGAGCCTCCGATAGCTCGAAACTATCCATTAACTCTTGTTTCGCCCTGGGAGTATCCTCAGCCCCGCGAATAATTTCGATAATTTCCTCCATGTTATCGAGAGCGATCAACAAACCTTGCAGTAAGTGGTCTCGCTCTTCTGCCTTGCGGAGTTCGTATTCCGTGCGCCGGGTAATCGTCTCGATGCGGAAGTCTAGGAAAACTTCGAGGAATTTTTTGAGAGTCAGCAGTTGGGGCTCGTTGTCGACCAGAGCCAGCATATTTGCCCCAAAGTTCATTTGGAGGGGGGTTTGTTTGTAGAGATTATTGAGAACTACCCGAGGGTAGGCATCTCGTTTTAGTTCGATAACCACCCGCATACCGTCGCGATCGCTCTCGTCTCGGATATCCGAAATTCCCTCTAATTTCTTATCGTTTACCATATCCGCAATTCTCTCAATTAACGCTGCCTTATTGGTTTGGTAAGGCAACTCCGTGATAATAATTGCTTCTCTGTCTGGACGGCCTCGCTGTTCGAGAGTTTCGATATTTGCCACACCCCGCATGACGATCGAACCTCGACCCGTCGTATAGGCATCTCGGATTCCCGATTTACCCAGAATTTTTGCCCCCGTCGGAAAATCCGGTCCCGGAATGTACTGCATCAATTCCAGATCGGTAAGTTCCTGGTTGTGAATTAACGCCACCAAACCATCGATTAATTCCGAGAGGTTATGGGGAGGGATATTAGTTGCCATCCCCACCGCGATACCCGACGAACCATTTAGTAAAAGTTGCGGTATGCGCGATGGCAATACCAAAGGTTCTTGTTGGGAGCCATCGAAGTTATCGACGAAACCTACCGTTTCCGCATCGATATCTCGCAGCATCGCATTGGTAGTGAGAGCATGCAAGCGACATTCAGTATAACGCATCGCTGCCGGCGGATCGTTATCCACCGAACCGAAGTTGCCGTGACCGTTAATCAGGGGCGATCGCATGGAAAAATTCTGAGCCATCCGCACCAGGGCATCATATACCGCCGTATCGCCGTGAGGGTGATATTTACCCAGAACCTCCCCCACTACGCGGGCGCATTTACGAAATGGACGGTCTGGCATCAAGCCCAACTCGTGCATGGCGTAGAGAATTCGACGGTGTACGGGCTTGAGACCATCCCTTGCATCTGGTAGTGCCCGGCCTACGATGACGCTCATGGCGTATTCTAAATACGACCGGGACATTTCATTGCGCAGATCTGTCGGGATAATCCGCGATTGCTCGATACTCATATAACTAAAAACTCCTACAAAAAACCTACTAAAAACGAGTAATTCCACTTTAATAAAGATCTGAAAGACTTTTTGTTAATAGCTAATTGCTAATTGCTAATTGCCTGTCTGACCTTAGGGATTAGCCATTAGCCATTAGCAAAAATCGTTAACTCTTTCATAACTTCAACAAACTGGTATAATTAGATCTATCTCGTTCAGTATAAAGAGATTTTTGAGAGGAATTAAATTAATTCCCCTCAAAAAACCCCAAGTTTGGACATTGTTGCGTCCCTTCTACACAAGATGCGTAAAGTTGGCCTCGCCCGGTTATCCTGGCTTGTCAGACTCAACACACTGGTTTTTCAAATCTAATTACCTGTTTAGTGTTGAGCGATAGAGCTCGGGAGCTGGCCGCGTACCCTGGGGTATCGCGATCGAGATAACGTTTACCTTTTTAGGGTGGGCAGGACTTACCGATAAACGTTTTAACCGTTTTAATAAGATTTGCGGTAAGTCCATAATCACCGAATGGGGAACGGGGAGTTCGGAATCAGTAATCCCACAATTAGCCATTCTTCACGAACGCTATTCCCCCCCATTCCCCCCTTCTTTAAATTATAGCCTAATGCATCCGCTTTTTGGCTGAAATTTTAGCCAAAATATTCAAGTTTTTTTCACTTAGATGTACATTTTAGATAGGGGGTCTTGACAAGGAGGAATCGATTCCACCTCAATGGTGTTTTCTTCCCTATTTCATACTCAGAACGAGTACCCTAAAATTGGGAATGGGGAATTAAGCGGATAACAGGCTTTCCTGCCTGTTCTACGAACTGACAATTAAGAAGAAAAATGGTCTCAGTTATTTACTCCGATGAGTTTTTAGAACACAAAACCGGTCTGCTGCACCCAGAGCGGCCAGAGCGTTTGACGGCTTGCATCGAAGGTCTCAAAGCAGCTTTTAGCGACGGACAACTCGATTGGCAGTTGCCCGCCCCAATAGAACAGCGGCAACCTTCAGTTATGGAGTGGGTGCTAAAGGTTCACCCGCCCCGCTATCTGAAGCAGTTGCAAAAGCTGGCCGCCGGCGGCGGCGGTTATCTGGACGTGGATACGCCCCTTTCTCCAAAAAGTTACGATGTGGCTTTACTTGCAGCGAGTGCTTGGTTGGATGGAGTCGATCGCGTCTTGACAACGGCGACCCCTGCATTCGTGTTGGCCAGACCCCCGGGACATCATGCAGAAAGCGATCTAGGTATGGGCTTCTGTCTCTTGTCTAACGCGGCCATCGCTGCTATCTATGCCCTAGAACAACCGGAAATCAATAAAGTGGCCATCCTCGATTGGGACGTTCATCACGGCAATGGCACTCAAGCGATCGTCGAAAATAACCGCCAGATCGCCTATTGCTCCCTACATCAATCTCCTTGTTATCCGGGAACCGGTTATCCAGAAGAAACGGGACGCTACAACAACGTCCTCAATTTGCCCATGTCTCCCGGTACTACTGGGGAATTTTACAAGACAATGTTCGACCATAAAGTCGTTCCATTTTTAATTAATTTCCAACCAGACTTGTTAATAGTTAGCGCCGGTTACGATGCTTTGGAAGCCGATCCTTTAGCTAGTATCTCCCTCCAACCCGAAGATTTCGCAGTATTTACAGGCTACTGTCTCCAAGTGAGGAGGAAAATTTTATTCGGTCTTGAGGGCGGTTACGACCTCGCCGGGTTGTCCGAGTCGGTAGCGGCAACTATTCGGCAATGTCTCAAGTAAAGGCAAGAGGCAAGAAGGCAAGAGGCAAGAGGTAAAAGGTAAAAGGGTAGAGCTGAGAAATTTTTACAATTCCCCATTCCCCATTCCCTATTCCTAACTCCCAATAAAAAAAATGATAATAATTTACTCCGATGAATTTCTACAGCACAAAACAGGGGTGCGCCACCCGGAACGCCCGATGCGTTTGTCCGCAATTGTAGAGGGTCTAAAAACAGCTTTTAGCAAAGATCTATTAGATTGGCAATTGCCAACCCCTGCTAAAAAACGCCAACCGTCAGCCCTAGAGTGGGTGAAAAAAATACATTCCCACGACTATATCAAGCGGGTAGAACAGTTGGCCTATCGAGGTGGTGGCTACCTGAACGAGGATACGCCGGTTTCTCCAAAAAGTTATGACGTGGCCTTATTGGCCGCGAGCGCTTGGCTGGATGGAATAGATCGAGTTTTGGCAACTTTCGCCCCGGCCTTCGTCTTGGCCAGACCGCCGGGACATCACGCCCAGAGCGATCGCGGCATGGGCTTTTGTGTTTTTTGTAATGCGGCCATAGCCGCTACCTACGCCCTAGAACAACCCGGAGTCCAAAAAGTGGCTATCCTCGACTGGGACGTTCATCACGGCAATGCCACTCAGGCCATCGTGGAAAATAACCCCAATATTGCCTACTGTTCCCTCCATCAATTTCCTTGCTATCCGGGAACCGGTTATCCAGAAGAGACAGGCCATTACAACAACGTACTCAACTTGCCGGTGTCCGCCGGCAGCACCGTGGAAGTATACAAACAAATTTTTGAGGATAAAGTTATCCCCTTTTTAACTAATTTTCAGCCAGACTTATTAATAGTCAGCGCCGGTTACGATGCTAACGAAGCAGATCCTTTAGCCCAAGTCTGCCTCCAACCCGAAGATTACGGAGTTTTTACAGACTACTGCCTCCTGCTTACTCGGAAAATTTTGTTCGGCCTCGAAGGCGGTTACGACCTCTCTGCCTTGTCTCAGTCGGTGGTCGCCACCGTCGAACGTTGTCTGGTGTCGGTGACTTAAGTCACCAATTTTCCCGATCTCCATTTGCATTTTTTGATGACTTCTCCCACCAACGGTCTCGATCGCGATCGCATCAAAACAAGGGTATTAGTCACAGCGATCTCGCCAAAAACAGTTCATATTATAAATAGAAATGTTTTGGTGCATCGGCGCCTTTTGTCGCTAGGAGGTTTTTGCAAATGTCTTACTATCAAATGACCCTCGAAGAATTGTTCGGTCAAGTCATGTTCTCTAGCGTCGTGACTAGCAACGACCGAAAAGTGATCCGGTCTGCTCTTTTAGCAGGTTGCCTCACTGAAGATGAAAAAGCTATTATCAATCGATTGCTTTATAACGTCCGTCGCGGCTGGGTAAAGCTTGTAGATTAAAATTACTATTGATTTTCAATTTATTTCAGCCACTTCCTTGTCTGTGTCAAAATTCCTCCCCAATTACTCAACATACTGATTGGGGAGGAATTAATTTTATTCAGGTATTTAATTATTAATTACCATGATGCCGCATCCTTCAAAAGCTATTAAAATAAAGGGCAAAGTTTTTTTAGCTCTGAGGAAGGTTTATGGCTCCCACTGTTTTAATCGAAAATCTCCAAAAACGCTACGGTTCTGTTGAAGCTGTTAAAAATGTTTCTTTTGAGATAGAACCCGGAGAAATTTTTGGTCTTCTAGGACCTAATGGCGCGGGTAAAACTACAACCTTGCGCGCTTTATGCACTTTAATAACTCCAGATGCCGGACGTTTGGAAGTTTCCGGTATTTCTGTAACAGAAAAACCACGACTGGCCAGAAAGCATCTGGGTTATGTGGCCCAAGAAGTGGCCATCGATAAAGTCTTGACCGGTCGCGAACTCCTACAACTCCAAGCAGCGCTATATCATATTCCAGGTTCTTTGTCAAGAGAAAGAATCGACAAGGTAATAAATTTATTGGGTTTGGGAGAATGGGCCGATAAAAAGACGGGCACTTATTCGGGGGGTATCCGCAAACGCCTTGACTTGGCCGCAGGTTTGCTCCATCAACCAGATGTTTTAGTTTTAGACGAACCCACCGTCGGTTTGGATATTGAAAGTCGAGTGGCTGTTTGGAATTTCCTGCGTCAGTTGCGGGAGGGGGGAACGACGGTTTTGATTACTAGTCACTATTTAGAAGAAATTGACGCTTTAGCAGATCGAGTGGGAATTATTGACAAGGGTATGGTAATCGCTACTGGCACTCCTTCTCAGTTAAAAGATCGTTTGGGAGGCGATCGCGTCACTCTCCGAATTAGAGAATTTTCCCCACTAGAAGAAGCAGAAAAAGCTAAAGCTTTACTCGAATCTTTACCCCTGGTTCGAGAAATAATTATTAATTCTTCTCAAGGCAATTGTTTAAATTTAGTCGTCACTCCCCAAAGCGACGCCTTAATGAAAATTCAAGAAAGTTTGCGCGAAGCCGGTTTGCCAATTTTTGGCATCGCCCAAGCAAGACCGAGTTTAGATGATGTTTATTTAGCTGCCACCGGTCAAACTTTATTAGATGCAGAATTAGCTGCAGCCAGTACCCGGGATTTAAAAGCAGAAAAAAAACAAAGTATGAAATAGGGAATGGGGAATGGGGAATAGGGAATAGGGAATTGTAGGAACCTAGTAGGGTGCGCAATGCGCACCTTACCAAGAACCTTAAAAGGGCACATCATCATCATCCTCATAAACATCATCATCATTTTTTAATTCTGGTTCTTTATAATCTACCTTTAACTCTTCTTTTGGCATTTCCAAATTCCCAGATAAATTCATCCTATCTGTAATTGGTTCTAACTCTATTTCCCCCGGAAGATTAACTATTTCTCCACTAAAAAACTCTGCTAATTTCTGAGAAGCGATCGCCACCGCTTCCCTATCTGCACTCCCCTCTTCATCTCCATAACGTCGTTGCAATGACTGATAATTATGGCTGTCAGTAGGTTCGACAACATTTGGTAAATCTCCATTGTTAATTTCATTGGAAACCGAATCTGTTTTACCTCCAGAAGCATAATAATTAGCGCTAACATCATTAGCAGTATTATTACCAGCAACCTCTACTTTGACCTTAACTTGATAATTAAAAACTTGCGAAAAAGCAGCTTCAATATTAGCTACTTTTTGCGGATTTAAATGTTTCAATAATGCCTGATTTGGCATACTAACCCGAGCTACTCCATCTCTAAAACTTGTTAATTTTCCATTTTGACGTAAAAGCACTTGAGTAGAAAAAGGTTGAATCGTTCCTACTACCCTTTGCCATATTTGCTCTAAGTCTGACTGCCCGCTACTAACAGCAGCATCGGGTGGAACTGATTTTTTTTCTGTTCGAGGTTCCACCGATTTAGAAGCAGGCGAATCCTTCTCCAGGGGTGTTGGTGGCGGTGAGTTTGTTGGAGAAGTTTCCCGAGGTTGATTTTGCGGTAGCGGTAGCGATGTTTCTCTGGGAATAGTATTAGTTGGTTTGGGAGTTTGTGCTTGAGGCGGTAACTGTTGAACTGCGGTTTCAGTCACAAATTTTTGATGTAAAGCAGAAGGCAACAAACCCAATAAAGTAACTTCCAACCACAAGCGAGGTTGAGTAGTATTTTTAATTTGAACTTCGCTCTCCTGTAGGTGAGTTTGACCTCCTAAAATAGTAGGAAACTCCCAAGTTTGAGAAAACTGACATAATCTGTCCCAAGTCGGTTTGGTTAAAGCAACTAAATTAGAACGTTCTGGAGCCGTTTTAGCTATTAGTAAATCGCGATAAAAAGCAGCTAAGTTTTGCAAAACGATTAAAGGTTCGCGACCCCGATCCATAATTTGACGAGTAACATCCAGAACCGTAGTAGGATTATCCGAAGCGATCGCCTCTAATAAAGCCATTAAATCTCGTTCTGGCACTGCTCCCACTAGCTCCCAGACACCCTCAACGGTTATTTGCTCGGTCATTAAACTTAATTGATCTAGCAAACTTTCAGCATCTCGGAGACCTCCTTGAGCAATTTGAGCCACCATTTGTATTGCTTCGAGAGTAATATTAATATTTTCTTTTTCCGCAATTTGTTGTAAATGACTTACCATTGCTTCTAAAGGAATGCGGCGAAAATCGAATCGCTGACAGCGAGAAATAATCGTTGGTAAAACCCGTTGGGGGTCAGTAGTTGCGAGGATAAAAACGACATTTTTCGGCGGTTCTTCTAAAGTTTTTAAAAGAGCGTTAAAGGCCGAAACCGATAGCATATGAACTTCATCGATGACATAGACCTTGTAGCGACATTGGACGGGAGCAAATTGGGCTCTTTCGATGAGTTCGCGAATATTATCGACTCCAGTGTTGCTAGCAGCATCAATTTCGATGACATCCAGAGTAGAACCTTTGGCGATACCTTGACAAACATCGCATTGGCCGCAGGGAGTTTCCGTGGGGCGATCGCTCGTCAGACAGTTAAGAGATTTGGCCATAATTCTCGCGCTAGAGGTTTTGCCGGTACCTCTAGGGCCAGTAAATAGATAGGCAGGAGCGATCTTTTCGCTGCGGATGGCGTTAGTGAGGGTTTGGGCGATCGCTTCTTGCCCCACTAGATGGGCAAAAGTCTGAGGGCGATATTTGTGGTGAAGGGGTTCGTAGGTCACTGTCTTAAAAAATCGTTCTAAGGAGATCTTGCCTCAGAATCGTCAGCTTTTAGCAATTAAGGCCATTGTTTTCAGAAATTCTAAAATCTAATCCCACGGTTTTCGGTCTGGTGTCCTTTCGCCCTTGGTTGCTTATAAGTATTTACAACCAGGTCTCAAACACCGGAGGCGATCGATAAAAACGCTATAATTAGACGCTTACTGCCTTAAAGCTTTGATAAATTGGGTATTTTATTAAAAAATACGGGAATCAAAGGTAAAATATAGAAGTAGTTCATCAACTAACTGATGAAGCGATCGGATTATGTCAGGTTGCAGAGTTAAACTATAAAGGCCTAAAATAGATCGCTCTCTTTCAAGAATTGCTATTACAGGTTTTTGGAATTACCAATCAAGAGAGTTTACTGGATTTAGAGCTAATTAAAAGGTTTTTTGTCATTACAGCCATAAAATCTTAGTAAATAAATAAGAAAAATTTAGGTAAATTATTCGACCTTATTTTAATCTTTTAGCTCCATTTTTAGAGGAGATTATACGGTCTAAAAAATTCAAAAAGTTAATTACTAACTTCAAAAAAAAAGGCAAAAAATAGCAGGTTTCAGGTTAGTAAAAATTACCTTTTTTTTTAAAAAAAAGGCAATGTCTTCCCAAACCTTAGCTAATAATTTGTCGTAACATTATGTCCACATAAAAACGAGTCTATGCATAAGTCAACCCAAATTATCCTTGTCGAACCAAGGTTGGCACAAGTCTCTCCCAAGCAAGAACAACCCCTATCTTTTAAAATGGAGTATTTATGGATGGGTACTTCGGGATTGTTTTTGGTGCTGCTAATTGGTTTAGCACTATTTCACAAAATGAAAATCAAGGAGATGACCAAAAAAATTAGCACGGAAGAATTTAGAAATAAAGACCTACAGAACAAGTATAAATTAGCTGTAGCAACTATTTCTAAAATGGAAAAAAATCCCGACCTGATCCACTCCCGAGAGTTTAACTTAGACTATCTGAGAATGCGGATGTCTGAAGAGGTTTTTCACTTTGGCATTATTAATCAAATTAAGGTAAAAGTGAAACAACAAATCAGCGTGGCCTTGCGTCCTACTCAAGTGGCAGCAGGAGAAAAAGCTAATGTTGGTGGCAAACAAGTAGATTCTATGTTTGATGTGGAATACGAAACGGGAGAAGCGGGTAAGGATTTAAGAAAGCGAGTCTTATTCCGCATTGCCATTCAGTTGATGAAGCTGCCAACTCAGGCAACTTCTCAAACGATAAATCAAATTATTGATTGTCTGGAAACTTACCTTTCTCAAAAAGATGACCACGATAACTGGACTCCAACTATTCAAGGTCGAATAGTCCATATAGAGTGGGACCAAAAAGCCAAGCCTACACCACTACTGGTGTTAAAACAATCTAACGATGGTGGGGTTCTATTTAAAACTCAGCGACCTGCTATTAAGAGTGCTAGTTCTTCTCCTAGTAAATCTAGTAGTTCTTCTTCTAGCAAATCTGGTAGTTCTTCTAAACGTTCTGGAACTAAGAAGCGCTCTACTAAAACTTCAAAAGTTAAAAAATAATTGTTTTAATGGCTGGCTGCTGTCAGGGTGGCTGCTTTTTCTTGTACCAGACGGCCATCTTCCATAGAAACGATGCGATCGGCAATGTCTAGTATTCTATTGTCATGAGTAACCAATAAGATGCTGCTTTTCTGTTCTTTGGCTAAACGTTGCATTATTTCGACGACGTTTCGGCCAGATTTACTGTCTAAGGCCGCCGTGGGCTCGTCTGCTAAGACTAATTTAGGGTGACTGACTAAGGCCCGAGCGATCGCTACCCGTTGTTTTTGTCCCCCAGAAAGATTGTCGGGGTAATAATTGACTCTATCTTCTAATCCGACTGCCTCTAACATGGCGATCGCCTGACTTTTAACTTTTTCTTTGGCAAGCTCGGAATGCAATTCTAAAGACATTTGCACGTTTTGTCTGGCAGTCAAACACTTTAGCAAGTTATGACCTTGGAAGATGTACCCAATATTACGGCGAGTTTGCACTAATCTATTTTTGCTTCCTCCTGCCAGTTCCCGTCCGATAACTTTGAGACTCGACTGAGGGAAAGATTTGTTTTTGAATATTTGCACTTCTCGCAAACCACCTATTAATGTTAATAAAGTAGTTTTTCCGCATCCCGACGGTCCCGTTAATATTACTACTTCTCCTGCTTTTAATTCTAAATTGATGTCAAATAAAACCTGTTTTCTCAGGGAACCTTCCCCGTAAAAATGATCTAGATTTTTAATTTCTACAATCTTCTCGTCGTTCATAAAGTTTTTTAGCAATATCAAAGTTCGTAGTAATCGCGGAGCGCGATGGCTTGTTCGTAGTAATCGCGGAGCGCGATAGCTTGTTCGTAGTAATCGCGGAGCGCGATAGCTTGTTCGTAGTAATCGC
>CAZUCT010000068.1:0-14091 GCA_964619285.1 uncultured bacterium
TTTGAGCTTGTTCAATTAAACTTGGAGGTAGTGCATTATTTAAAATTTTTAACCAATAATGAAAATAATTATTGGCCGTTGATTCGGTGACTTAAAACATTAAACCTAAAACTAAAAATGTCACATTTTGACGTAGATAGACTCAGGTCAAAACTATTTGTTCTTCTGGTTTTAACTTGGGCTTTGCTCCTCTTGTTTCATTTGTGGTATTTTTGACTTTTTCTTGGGCTTGCTTCTCTAAACTTTTAGCCAATTCAATTAATGCGACTAAATTTTCAGAGCTCGCACCCAAAAGCCGCTTTGATTCTTGAGGATTTTCTTGTAAAAAAGTCCATGTATAAGCCATTGATAATTTTTCCTGAATTAGCATTTGCTCATTTCATTATAGCATGATTTTTTATTTTGGAGAGGTCTATTACAACTCTGACGGAAAACCAAGAGTTAGAATTGCGCTTGCCGATACCGATGGAAAAGCAGTCAGAGCTAAAACTGGGGCTATCGGTAGAAATTACCGATATTATTACTGTTTTTAAGTTTCTATAGGAACAAGCGTACCAACCAAATTGGAGACGGGCGTGTAAATGTCAACTCCCACTTCTGGTACTCGAATCGAAACTATTAATGAATAGTAAGCAAGAGAATTGTAACGCTCTAAATATTTTTTCTCTTTCCACCATCCTCCCACTGGATAGATAGCGATCGCGTCTTTCTCTGCTAACTCAACAGCAGTCCCATACCAAATATCGGAATGTATGGAACCGCCGTCTCTGGCGGTCGGCCCAAGGAACCATTTATTATCGTCGGTATCCCTAGAGATTCGGAAAGAACCTTTTACCTTGAAACGCAACCCGTGGGAAGCATAACGGTGGCGATATGCGTATCCACGCTCTCCGGGGTTGGGTTCGATGAAATAAGATAAAGTAACTTTTAGCTCTACGTTGACCTCTCCTAACTCTTCTAGTTTTTCCCGAGGCAAGGGTAACTTATGGAGTTTCCGAGCTTTCATTGTGACATTAGTTTTTTCTAACAAGAACGGTTGAAGTTCGTCTTCAATAATCAGGGTTAGATTGTTACTGGCGCCTTGAAGGGCGCGTTTTAGATCGGGAACGCCATAACCATAGCGTCTCAAAAAAGCGCATTTAGCAGTTTTGTTAGGTGCGCTCTCGAAATGACGCTGCATAGCTGGAGTCCATTCGGCAGAATGCACAATCAGTGCCCTTACTGTTTCTGGACGATAGTTAGGACGTTCCGACATTATGCGTGCTGCCATGTAACTAGCTAGAGCAGTTGCACAGCTTGTATCGCTCATATCGTTAAAAATTCGTCGTTTTGGACGGTAGTAAGTTGTCAGCAAGCAAAAATCGTCAATTAACACTGCCTTATTAGATGGATTTATAGGGTCATAGACCATATTTCCGCCTTCAAAAACTACATCTGGACGAACGGGCCACTGAGGTTCCCATGTTACCGAAGTACGACTTCGGGGAGAGAGGTCGCCTCCAGGTGCTAGTGGCTGTAAATGCCTGTCGTTAGGAGCGATAATGTTAATTTTTTCAGTATAAGCACCTACAATTAGAGCATTCCAAGCTTGTCCTGGATTTTCGATTGCTTCGAGATCGTTAATATTGAGGTAATCATCTAAAAATATATCTTGACGAATATTACCTGCTGAAATAATCATCAGCCGCCGGAATTTACCGTCGTTGAAGCATATCCGATCTACTGCTGCAGACCAAGATGATGGCGTTCCATTAGTAGAACTACTTGTTACTGCCATACAGAAAACTCGACTACGATGCGGAACCTCAATTTCAGGCAGCGAAACACCTTCCTCCGTTATCACACCGAAAAGCTCGGGATCGTTTTGTCCAGACGGCGGCAGTATTTTGACTGATTCAAGACGGTGTAAAAGTTTTACTTTTTCAGGTGTTGCTAGCTTATCAATGAGCGAATCTGAATATAAACATAAGCCTGCCATTGCCGTACCGTGACCGCGCCAATTAGGATTGTCATTAACGCCCCAAGAAGGTTCGACAGCGTGCAGATCGTTTTTGCCAAGGGCTAAAGAAAGGAGTGGATTAATTCTGGTAGCGCCACTATCTAGCAAACAGATAGATACGGCATCTTCCTCTGGTTCGACCAATCTGCCAGCTAAATCTTTTGCCCATTGTGCTTGTTCTAACGCTCCCATTTTCAGAAATATTGACGGAGTATCCTTAGCAATGCGTAATTCTGCCACGGCATCAGAATTTTTGATGAGTCGCGCCATTGTTTTGACATCGGACATTACTAAAACAATCTCGCGTTCCGGGAAAGAAAGAACACGAGGTCTTACTGGAATTTCCAGCTTTCGAGCAACCTGGTTAAATTCTTCCCGTATATCTTTCTGTAGGGTTTTTCGGAGCCAAACCTCCCACCAAACCTCTCTGTCATCTTCTGGAAATAGTGACGGATCTTTGTCTGTAAATAGGGATTTTACTGTCCCAATTTCCACAGTTTCTAATCGCGATACCAGTGCCTCATTCTTTGCCTTGTCGCGATATTGCTCGATTTTTTTCTCAAAGTAATCGGCTGCTGACTGGGGCACGAAGACTGTTGCTTTAATCATACCATTGTGCAGAAATAGAATACCAGCCATACTATTAATTTCTCGAAGGAGCAGCCTAATAATGGGTATCTTATTACCTTCACTGGGTATTTTATTTACGGCAACAAGCTCAATCTTTTTCTTAAAGTTTTCTAGAGATTTTAATGCAATCTTTTCTGTAGCCTTAAGTTTAAATTCTAAATAAAACCCAGGTACTCCAGTTGCGATTTCAGGTTCGCGAGAGTTTAACTGTTGGCTAGCAGCGTTCATGGCTTTGGCCATCGCTTGCAGTAGAATTTTAGCGTGAGCCGCCCTGTCGCGTTCGGGAGGGGAAGTAGAGCCACGACTTTGGGGCGATCTGTACTTTTCTTTAGCAGCCCTGTCGCGTTCGGGAGGGGAAGTAGAGCCACCGCCTTGCGACGGTCGGGTGTAACTTTCACTATTACCTTGTTCTGGCCAATAAATATGGGGAAACTCGCGAGGTTTTTCGGACATAACGTAACTAGGCTTTTATCAATGGTCGAAATTTAATATCTTGTCGCTCTAAAATAGCAAAAAGTAAGTTGTCTTTTTCAATTTTATCGGTACGCGATAACACGGCTTTTTTAGCTGCTTCATCTGCAGCGCGAACGATTTCAGCCGGACTTAATTGTTGTGCGGCATTCACAATCTCCGACCAGTCGTTCCATTGAATATCGAATAATATAAGCCGCGTTTCCAAAAGACGGCGAATCATTTCTTCTGTGGGAAGGGTGTATTCTATTACATCGTCAAATCTTCTGAAAAGAGCTTCATCTAGCAAATTTGGATGATTAGTTGCAGCGACTATTAAACTTTCGCTGGTATCGTTTTCTATAAATAATAAGAAAGAATTTAAGACGCGACGAATTTCGCCAACATCATTAGAGCTGTTGCGCTGAGAGGCGTTGGCGAAGCCTTGCGGATGCAACATCGCGTCAAACTCATCAAAAAAGTAAACGCCTCGGGTGGCTAACATTGCATCGAAAATTAGTTTGAGTCTGCTGGCAGTTTCTCCCATAAACTTGCCTATCAGACTGCTATAAATAACGGTCAACAAAGGAAGTTGTAACTCACCAGCTAAAGCACTAGCGGTCATGGTTTTTCCAGAACCAGGAGGGCCTATCAAGAGAATTTTGCGACGAGGAGACAAGTTGTACTCTTGCAAGCGACTTCGCTGTTTTTGTTCTGTGAGAATGCGTTTTAGTCTCGACTCTACCTCGGGGGAGAGTATCATCTCAGGTAGTTTAGTGTCTGGATACCACGCCGATAGTAGATTAGCTAATTCGCCTTTTGGCTGAACTAAGGGGACTAAATCTGTTTTGCGCTCTATTGTAGAAGCGCGGCTTTTAGCGTCATCAATTAAGTCCCGAATTTCTATGGCAAGCTTCCCGTGTCCCTGTCTGGCTTCATGCGCTGCAATTTGAAGGGCGGCAGAATAAAACTGCTGCTCTTGGCCTTCTACATGGCTTTTTACCAGCGCTACGATTTGACGGGCAGTGGACATAATTCGGCTATCCTCTGAGCAGAGGTCATCCTTGGTGCTGCTCAGACTTAATTATTATAACATTGCCACGAGGTTTACCCGGGTTAACTTAGCTACAAGTTTCGTTTGGACCAACACGGGGGCCATAACTCGTTAATAATATTAATTGCTCTGGGCAACTAAAAAAACTTGACTTTTTTACTATCCTATGATAATCATCCGGCTGCAAGGGGCGATCGCCTATTGACATCCTCCTGGACTTTCCCTAAAATTAACGAACCCTTTCTTGAGGTGGGGTCGGGTAAGGAAAAACTTAAAGCAGTTTCTATAAATAGTAAATTTATGTACAGTTTTTGTGGAACGTCGATGAAGTTAGCAGATATTTTAAAAGACTCGAATTATAAGTTGTCGCAATTTAAGCCACGGGAGATTGAGTGGCTGGAGGAGTCTCTTTTTATGAAAAAAACCAAGAAAGGAGATACTCCTTATATTAAGTGCCTGGTTCGCAATAAGGATATTCAACTTAAGCCAGAGGAGGCGATCCGCCAGCTTTATCTCAAGGTTTTGATTGACCGTTACGGTTATCCAGCAGAGAGGATGCGTGTGGAATATCCGGTAAAGTTTGGACGGGAAACTAAAAAGGCGGATGTTGCGATTATGGATGCGGACCGTCCTACGGTTCCTTATATTATTGTGGAGTTGAAGAAGCCTAAAGAAAAGGATGGCAAGGATCGGCTTAAATCTTATTGTAATGCTACGGGGGCACCGATTGGGGTTTGGACGAACGGGGATGGGATTTCTCGCTGGCATCGGATGGACCCCAATTATTTTGAACGGATAACGGATATCCCCAACGCAACGCAAACTCTTGAGGATATTCTGAACATCAAGTTCACTCTGGAGGATTTGATTGCTAATGACCGTTTGGTTCGGGAGAAGAAATCTTTGCGTTCTCTCATTGAAGAAATGGAGGACGAGGTTTTGGCCAATGCGGGGGTTGATGTTTTTGAGGAAGTGTTTAAGCTGATTTTTACTAAGCTTTATGATGAGTGGCTGTCGGGACAGGGGAAAAACCGCAATACGCGCCTTCTGGAGTTTCGCAATACGGGACAGACGGAGGGGGCTCTCAAAAGCAAGATTCAAGAATTGTTTGATGAGGCTAAAGGCAAGTGGGAAGGGGTGTTTGGCGAGGATTCTAAGATTTCGCTGACGCCTTCCCATTTGGCGGTTTGCGTTCGGTCTTTGGAAAATGTGAAGTTGTTTAATTCTAATTTGGATGTTATTGATGAGGCTTTTGAGTATTTGGTGAACCAAAGCAGTAAGGGGGAGAAGGGTCAATATTTTACGCCGCGCTATGTTATTGATATGTGCGTTAAAATGCTCAATCCTCAAGAGGATGAGTACACGATTGATACGGCGGCGGGTTCTTCGGGGTTTCCGGTTCATACGATTTTTCACGTTTGGAAGCAAATTTTGGAGGATGAGGGGCTGGCGGCTAGCCATTTGTTTACGGTTGAGGATAAGCCCCACCGCTGCGCTGAGTATGTGGAAAAGCGGGTGTTTGCGATCGATTTTGATGAGAGGTCGGTGCGGGTGGCGCGAACTTTGAATCTGATTGCGGGGGACGGGCAAACGAACGTGCTGCATTTGAATACGCTGGATTTTGAGTTGTGGGATGAGGTGACTAAGGATGAAAGGTGGAACGATACTTATAATGAGGGGTTTAAACGGCTGAAAAAGCTACGCGCTGACAAAGATAGCTATAAAAAGTTTAACTTTGATGTTTTGATGGCGAATCCTCCTTTTGCTGGAGATATTAAGGAAAGTCGGATTATCCACCGCTACGATTTGGCGAAGAAGCCTAATGGTAAGTGGCAAAGTAAGGTGGGGCGGGATATTTTGTTTATCGAGCGCAATTTGGATTTTTTGAAACCGGGGGGTAGGATGGCGATCGTTTTGCCTCAAGGACGGTTTAATAATTCTTCGGATAAGTATATTCGCGATTATATTGCGGAACGCTGTCGGATTTTGGCGGTGGTGGGGCTTCATGGGAATACGTTTAAGCCCCACACGGGCACGAAAACTTCGGTATTGTTGGTGCAGAAGTGGAACGATGACCGGAAGTCTGACTCTTTTTGTCCCCGTCAAGAGGATTACAATATCTTTTTTGCGACGATGCGGAGGTCGGGTAAGGATAATTCGGGAGAGAAGATTTATCGTCGTATTGTGCCGATGGGGGAGGAGGGTTTGTCTGAGAGGGAAAAAGACGGGGGGTTGTTGCTGGACGACCACCAGCATTTGGTTATAGATCACGATTTGTACAATCACGAGGGTTTGACGGAGGATGGTATTGCTGAGGCGTTTATTGAGTTTGCTAAGAAGGAGAATTTGAGTTTTTTTAAGTTAGGCCCGTCTGTTGCGCCGTTTGATGCTGAGAAGTACGAGCGGTTGATGGATGGGCTGGAGGCAGTTGAGTTATTGTTTAGCAAGGCTAAGTTTAATAATGACAGTTTTAGGATTGATGCAGAGTTTTTTCAAAAATGCTATCTGAACATTGCTGAAAAACTCAATTTAACCCAAACTTTATGTTTATATGAAGTCAGTAATAAAATTGATGTTGGTCATGTGGGTTCGATGGTATCAGAATACGATACAACTGGGATTTTGTTCCTACAAACTCGCAATATAAATGAATTCTTTATCAGCAAGGATAACTGTCAAAAAATTACTTTTGATTTTCATAAAAAACTAAAAAAATCACAGATAAAAAAATATGATATTCTTCTTGCTAGAAGTGGCTCTTTCGGTAAAGCAAGCATTTATTTAGAGTCAGAAATAATTAATTCGGCTGATATCATCATTATAGAAAGCTGTAAAAACATGATAAACCCCTTTTATCTCGTAGCTTTTCTCAACTCACAGCTTGGTACTAATCAACTGCTGAGATTTGCTAGCGGTGGCTTGCAGGGTCATGTCAATTTAACTATTCTTGAAAATCTGCTGATTCCTATTACTAAGCCAAGCTTTCAGTTTTTTTTGGAGTTAATTATTAAAAAAGGTTACGATCTTTTGAATACATCAGAATATCTCGATCGACAAGCAGAAGATTTACTACTATCAGAACTTGGCTTAAAAGACTGGCAACCGACGGATGAAAATATCGCTATCAAAAGTTTTTCTGCCTCCTTTGGGATGAGCGATCGCCTCGATGCCGAATATTATCAACCTAAATATGACGAATTAGAAAGTTGCTTGAATAAATTTGAAAAGCTCCAAATAAAGCAAATCATTAAATATCCTGTTTCTAGTGGCTCGACTCCTAAAGCTGGCGGAGATGATTACACGGATGCAGAAAATGGAGTTCCTTTTATCAGAGCAGTTGACTTAAAAGATGGTCGCGTCGATCCAAGTAATTTTATCTATATCAAACAACATATTCACAAAGGAGTATTGAAAAAGACTCAACTTAAAAAAAACGATCTTCTATTTTCAATTGCTGGAACTGTTGGGAGATGTGCAATTTTTGATTATGACTTTGAAGCAAATATAAATCAAGCGGTTTCAATCTTGAGATTTGATGAAAAACAGGTTAATAAATTGTACTTAATTGTGTTTTTTAATTCTGAAATTGGAAAAATATATATCTCAAAATATGCGCGACAAGGACTGCAAACAAATCTGAATTTAGCTGAAGTGTCGAATCTGGAAATACCTGTTTTACCCCTAAATATTCAAAAGAACATTAGCAATAGAGTTCAAAAGAGTTTTAATTCTAAAGAGCAGTCAAAACAACTATTAGAAATTGCTAAAATAGGAGTAGAAAAGGCAATAGAGCAGAATGAAGAAAGAGCGATCGCCTGGATAAACCAACAGTTAGAAGCATTAGGGATAGAGCTACCACCAACGCCCTAATAATTCGATTGTTAATATCTAGCCCAACCGGGTTTCTGGCGGGGGAGGAAGAAACCCGGTTTTTTCCCAACCGGGTTTCTGGCGGGGGAGGAAGAAACCCGGTTTTTTCCCAACCGGGTTTCTGGGCACCTACTACTACTAACTTGTCGCTGGTGCGCGGTGCGCACCCTACCACGGGCTTGACATTTTTACATTTTTATGGTATGCACAC
Source organism: uncultured bacterium (assembly GCA_964619285.1). Lineage (GTDB taxonomy): Bacteria > Cyanobacteriota > Cyanobacteriia > Cyanobacteriales > Microcoleaceae > CALKCV01. Next base: position 8,215 of record CAZUCT010000068.1, read on the forward strand.
CTCCCCCCTTTCCAAGGGGGCCGGGGGGAGCTTAAGAAAATAAAATTTTTGTTAACAAATATTGCTAAACTGAGGCTATAATAAATCGTGTCGGTATATCAAATTGATATAAATGCTGGAATTATCTGCTTTGGGCCTCCTTCAACGAGAACCCCTGCACGGCTACAAACTCAAGCAGCAACTAGAACTGTTCATGGGAAGCTGCATTACGGCCAACTATGGGGCCATCTATCCGCTGCTGAAGCGGTTGGAAGAAAAGGGCCTAGTCGTGGTCCTGGCCGAGGAGACGGGAGAAGGGGGCAACGGTCGGAAAATTTATCGGATAACCGGTAAAGGACGCGATCGCTGGCGAGAAAAAATGCTGGAACATCCAAAGGAAAGTTGGGTTAAAAGTCGGTCTCGGTTTTTAATCAAATTTTTCTTTTTTGGAGATTTGGAACCGGCAGAAAGGGTGAAACTGCTAGAACATCGTTTAATGGTTTGCAAGCTGCGCCAAGAATATCTCGATGGCGAACAAAGGCAACATCTCACCGACGATCGCTATCAACTAGCAGCTTGGAAAAGAGCAGGAACTATGCTGCAGTGGGATCTGGAATGGTTAAAAGAGCAATTGACAATAGAAACTAGAAGCGCAAACTTAGAGTTAATAACTGTAAAAAGATAAAAGGAGATAAACATGGCAGACCTGAATTTATCTGATTCCCCAGTGAAAGAGGATAACTCTCAACCTGGTGTCGCTGAAAATGTGCAGTTTGAGGAAGTTTCGCCGAACGTTCCACAACAGAAGTCGCAAAAAGGTGGTTCTTGGGGAGCGATGTTGCATCCGCAACGCTTCGCGACCGCCTCGGCAGTTATCCTCGCTTTAGCGGCAGGTTTCTTCGGTGGCGAGTGGTTGCGCAATAGCGCCGATAGTCAAGAGAGCGTTGCCGAACAACCCGCCGAACAGAAAAGCACCTCCGTTAAAGTCGCCCCAGTAGAAGTGGGGGCGGTGGAGGAAGCTTCGGAATTTGTGGGAACTCTGGAAGCGAAGCGATCGGTTAACGTGCGACCGGAAATAGAAGGGCGAGTGGTAGGGATTTTTGTGGAAGCTGGAGATTTCGCGAGGCAAGGACAGGCGATCGCTCGTTTGGAAAGCGAACAACTGCAGGCCGACTATCGAAGAGCCGAAGCAAACCTCAGTCGCGCCCGCAGTCAGTTAGCCGAACTGCAAGCGGGGCCCCGACAAGAAGAAGTTAGCGCCGCCCGCGCCAGGTTGAACCAAGAGCGGGCAAATTTAGAACGACTGCAAGCGGGGCCGCGACGAGAAGAAGTAGCCTCTGCCCGCGCCCGGGTGGATCGAGCAAAAGCTCAGTTGGCAGAATTGCAAGCCGGCAGTCGCGTCGAAGAAATTGCCGAAGCCCAAGCGCGGTTGGAGGAAGCCCAAGCGCGGTTAGCCGACGCTCAGTCTGGGAGTTTGTTAGAAGAGATCGCCCAAGCTAAATCTCAAATTGAGGTGAGGCAGGCAGAATTGGAGCTGGCAAAGGATCGGGTAGAGCGAAATCGAGAATTGAGGGAAGAAGGAGCCATTCCCGAGTTAGACTTCCAGGAATATATAAAAGAAGAACAAGCAGCCCAAGCGAGAGTTAACGAAGCTCAAAGGCGGGTGGAACAACTCGAACAAAATCGGCGATCGGAAATTAAGAGGTTAGAAGCCACCGTCGAACAGCAGCGCCAAGCCCTGCTGCGGCTGGAAAACGGCACTCGCCCCGAGGAAATAGCTCGCGCCAAGGCCGAAGTTGCCGAAGCCGAAAGTAACTTATCCCAGTTAGTCAACGGCACTCGCCCCGAAGAAATAGCCGAAGCCAAAGCTCAAGTTGCCGAGGCTGAAAGTAACTTATCCGAGTTGCTCAACGGCACTCGCCCCGAAGAAATTGCGCGGGCGGAAGCGGAAGTGGCGGCGGCAAAAGCGGAAGTCGAAAGCTATCGGGCGAGGTTAGACAATGCCGAAGTGATGGCTCCCTTCAGCGGCGTTATCGGCGACGTGCCCTTAAAAGTGGGAGACTTTGCGAGTAAGGGCGATACTATTACCACTCTGACGGAAAACCAAGAGTTAGAATTGCGCTTGCCGATACCGATGGAAAAGCAGTCAGAGCTAAAACTGGGGCTCTTGGTAGAAATGAGCGACGGGCAAGGTCAATCTTTAGGCAGCGGCAGAGTTACGTTTATCTCCCCCACCGTCAGCGACTCCCAGACAGTTTTGGCGAAGACAACTATAGATAACCGCCAGCGAGAGTTACAAAACGGTCAATTCGTGCGAGCAAAAGTAATTTGGGACCGGCGGCAGTCGGTGGTAGTGCCGATGACGGCGGTTAATTTTTTAGGCGAGGATCGGTTCGTGTTTGTAGCGGAGGGAGAAGGAGAAGAGCAGAAAGCGAAACGAGTGCCCGTGAAGTTAGGTTTAATTAAGGGCGATCGGGCTGAAATTGTCGGCGGTTTGCAAGGAGGAGAAAGTTTGATTGTTTCCGGCATCCAAAGGTTAAAAGATGGTGACGATATTAAGGTAATGAATAAGGCAGGTTCGTAGTAACGACTTTAGTCGTAAGTTCGTAGTAACGACTTTAGTCGTAAAATCGCTAAAGCGATTACTACGAACAATTCCCCATTTACTAACAAAAAAAATGTTTACTCATTTCTTCATTAAAAGACCAGTATTTGCATCGGTTTGTTCCCTACTAATAATGCTCATGGGCTTAGTAGGATTTAGCCGCTTGCCGGTGCAAGAATTTCCCACTATCGAACCTCCAGTAGTTAGCGTTCAAACAGTTTATCCTGGCGCTAACCCCCAGGTGGTCGAAACAGAAGTAACCGAAGTTATCGAAGGAGAATTGAACGGCATTGAAGGAGTTAAAACTTTAACTTCCAGCAGTCGCGAAGGTGTCAGCGCCATAACCGTTCAATTTGAATTAAACCGCGATTTAGAAGCGGCGGCCCAAGACGTCAGAAGTCGCGTTTCTCGGGTTATCAGGCGACTGCCAGATGATGTAGAATCTCCCGTAGTTTCTAAGCGAAGTAGCGATGACGAACGGATTATGTGGATTGCTATTTATGGCGACAAATTCACCGCTTTAGAACTTAGCAATTATGCCGATCGCTTCTTAAAAAGTGCCTTAGAAACTGTTAACGGAGTCAGCAATATTTTTATCGGTGGGGAGCGTCGTTATGCGATGCGACTTTGGCTAGATCCGAAAAAAATGGCTGCTATAAACATCACGGCTTTAGACGTAGAACGGGCATTAAGACAACAAAACGTCGAGATTCCTAGTGGCAGAATAGAAGGAGAAAATACCGAATATCCAGTCAGAACTTTAGGCCGTTTGTTATCTTCAGAAGAGTACGAAGATTTAGTTATCAAAAGAACCGAAGAAGGAGGGCAAATTCGCTTAAGAGATATTGGCAGGGCGGAGATAGGGGCAGAGAGCGATCGAACAATTGCGAGGTTTCGAGGAAAACCGGCAGTGGCATTAGGAATTAGTAAAATCTCTGGTTCTAATTTATTAGAAGTAGCTACCGGAGTCAAACAAAAAATCGCCGAGTTAGCCAAAGATTTTCCCGAAGGAATGCAATATACCATTGCCGTAGATTACTCGGAATTTGTCGAAGTAGCTATTGATGAAGTTTGGCATACTTTATTTTTAGCTATTAGCTTAGTTATCTTAGTAATCTTCGTTTTCCTCCGAGATTGGCGGGCGACAATTGTGCCGGCGGTGACGATTCCCGTTTCCTTAATCGGTGCTTTTGGGGCGATGTTTTTCTTGGATTTTTCGATTAATACTTTAACCCTATTTGCCCTGACATTATCGACGGGATTAGTGGTTGACGATACCATCGTTGTCTTAGAAAATATCGTCCGTTATATCCAAGAGAAAAAAATGCTTCCTTATAAGGCAGCAATGTCTGGAGTTGGGGAAGTAGTTTTTGCCGTAATTGCCACTACTGTCGTGTTAATTGCGGTGTTTTTACCCGTCGGTTTTTCTGGAGGAACCAGCGGGCGATTGTTTAACGAATTTGCTTTAACAATTGCGGCGGCGGTTGTTTGTTCTTCTTTTGTGGCGTTAACTTTAGCGCCGGCATTGGCGGCGCGAATTTTAAAGCCCGTGGATGCGAAGAAAAACAATAATATTGTATCGCGTTTGTTGGCAGCGCCTCTCAATTTTTTTGAATGGGCGTTAGACCGAGTTTTGGCAATTTATAGCTGGTCTTTAAACGTAGCGATGCGTTTAAAGCCGGTAGTTTTATTGGGTTTAATTGTCAGTTTGTGGGGAACTGTTTGGTTATTTCAACAATTACCCCAAGGCTTTCTCCCAGTAGAAGATCGGGGTCGGATTTTTATACCAGTTAACGCTCCCGAAGGGGCGAGCATTAACTATACTAATAACGTCATCCGTCAGGTGGAGGACAAACTCGCCGAAGTGCCAGAAATGCAGGCATATTTTACCATAGCCGGTTTCGGTCGCGGCGCGTCCCAAGCCAACCGGGGCTTTGCATTTACGCGATTGTCGAATTGGTCGGAACGGACGGAACCGGGGCAGTCGCAACAGGAGATTGTGAAGCGGTTGTTTGGGGCCTTTGCTCCCATTACCGATGCCTTGGTGTTTCCGATTAATCCCGGTTCTCTGCCGGGAAGCGGTCGCAGCAGTCCGGTACAGTTCGTGTTACAGGGTAACGATTTAGACGAGTTAGCGGAAGTGTCCCAGGCGTTTGCCAGCGAGGCGCGGAAGTTGCCCGAGTTGGTAAACGTAGATACGGATTTAACGATTAACAAACCGGAGTTAATGGTAAAAGTCGATCGCGTTCAAGCGGCTAATTTGGGAGTGTCGGTGCAGGATATTTCTCGCACTTTGCAGATTATGTTAGGTGGGCAGACGATTACTAATTTCAATCAAGGCAACCAGCGTTACGACGTGATAGTGCGAGGGGAGTCGGAATTCCGAGACGGTCCCCAGGACATCGAAAATTTATATGTACAGAGCGATCGCGGCGGGTTGGTTCCTTTGAGTAACGTGGTGAAAGTGACCGCAGAAACGACACCGCCCCAGATTAACCACTTTAACCGTTTCCGCTCTGCAAGTATCGAAGGCAGTCCGGCCCCGGATGTGAGTTTGGGGGAAGCGCTGACCGCTTTGGAGAAGTTGGCAGATCGCGTCTTGCCCTCAAATATGCGGTGGTCTCTTGGCGGCGAGTCTCTGGAATTTAAAGAAGCGGGGCAGTCAACTGTATTTATTTTTGGTTTGGCTTTAGCGTTTATTTTCTTGATTTTAGCGGCCCAGTTTGAGAGCTATATAGATCCGTTAGTAATTTTGCTGGCGGTTCCCCTTTCCCTGTTGGGCGCTTTTGGGGCTTTGTGGTTGGCGGAGTTAGATTTAGACGTTTACAGTCGCATCGGGTTAATTATGTTGATTGGTTTGGCGACCAAGAACTCGATTTTAATTGTCGAGTTTGCCAACCAGTTGCGAGACCAAGGGATGTCGATAACGAGGGCGGCGATGGAAGCATCGAGGTTGCGTTTCCGCCCGATTTTGATGACGGCATTTTCGACGATTTTCGGGGTAGCGCCCCTAGCGTTTGCCACTGGGGCGGGTGCCGCGAGTCGTATTTCTATCGGCATGGCCGTGTTGGGGGGAATGTTGGTTTCTACGGTATTGAGCTTGTATGTAGTGCCGGTGTTTTATGTGTGGGCAACCAGCTTGCAGTCTAGCGCGTTCGGCAAGTTTGCTTACCACGAGGAGATGCCGGAGGAATACGCCCTGGAAACTAACGGCAACGGCAGCGGCAACGGCAACGGCCAACACTACGCCAACGGTAACGGTAAGGTAGAACACGCGCCCCACCTGTTATCGA
>CAZUCT010000068.1:14191-27395 GCA_964619285.1 uncultured bacterium
ACGGTAACGGTAACGGTAACGGTAACGGTAACGGTAACGGTAACGGTAACGGTAACGGTAAGAACGGGCATTCTGTCGAGGAAGTTAAAAGGGAGGATACGAAGCGGAAGTAGTTGTTGGAAGTAGCTTTTTTGGGGTTCGGCGGTTTTGCTGCCGGGCCTTTTTTGTTGTTTGGTAGGAAGTAAAAGAGCTCGATATGTCATTGCGAGGCGGCGGGAAAACGAGTTAAAATGAATGGGGAACGCATTAGATTAGCCGAAGCAATCTCTGGTCTAACCGTTAAGCTGCGAGATTGCCACGGGGGCATAACGAGGAAAAATAAGATGTAACTCTTGCCCGTCCCCCCTCGCAATGACAATTTTTAACCTCTCACCGTAGAACAGGCATCTTGCCTGTTCTGCGATTATTTTACCGACAGATATTGCAATTTTGGCAAGATAATGATATAAAGAGGAAAATAACCTAAAATTGGGGAAGGCCATGAGCGATTTATTAGAGTCATTTCGAGAAGCTTACAGCAACTTACAACTTTTACCGTTGCTGACCTCTGAAAATTTAGAGAAATTTCAGGTCGAATACGGAACCGAGACAATTGAAGAATTAGAGCAACTGGTGGAGGACAGTCCTTCTGGAGAAAGCAAGATTATTTTTGCCGGCCATCGGGGTTGCGGTAAATCTACTTTATTAGCCAAATTTAGCCGCAAACTGGATAACCGCTTTTTTGTGGTGTTTTTCTCCATATCCGATTTAATTGAAATGTCGGATGTCAATCATATTAATATCCTTTTTGCTATTGCCGTTCAAATGATGGCGGAAGCTGAAGAGCGTCAAGTTGTAATCGAACCTTCAACAAAACAAAAATTTTATGAATGGTTTGCTACGAAAACTCGCATAAAAACCGAACAATTTAATGCAGGAATTTGGACGGGTTTTGATTTTAAACTTATTGGTAGTAAATTAAAAACTGAGGCTACGCTTAGAGAAGAATTGAAACAAGAATTTGAGCGTAATATTTCCGAATTAGTAGGTCGGATTAATGATATTGCTTTGACTATTGAAGCTGCCACTAATAAAGATGTTTTGGTGATTATTGACGATTTGGATAAATTGGATTTGGGTGTAGTTCGCAAGATTTACGAAGAACACGTTAAAGCTTTATTTCAACCAGGGTTTAGAATTATTTTTACTATCCCTATTTCAGCTTTACGGGAGGTAAAAATGCAGGCAACTTTGAGGACGGAAACTAACAATCAAATGGTCATTATGCCTGTCTCTAAACTTTTTGGAAAGGGCAAACGCCGCCAGCAAAATTCGGAAGCAAAACCGGAAGAAGTGGCAGTTTTAAAAGAAACGATCGCCAAACGGATTAAAAGCGAATTAATTGAGGAGGAAGCCCTTAATAAGGTTATTCTTTATAGTGGCGGTGTCTTGCGGGAGTTGATTAGAATTTCTAACGAGTGTTGTCGGGTTTGTTTGTTATTAATTCGCCGCCATCGCGAGGATACTAATATTAAAATTAACGACGAAGTTTTGCAGCAAGCTATTACAGAAATCAGAATAGATTTTGATATGGGTATCGGCACGGCAGATTATGAAATTTTAAAGAATGTTTATGAAAATTTTAGCCCCGAAGACGCTCAAGAACAACGCTTTTTAGATTTATTGCACGGTTTGTACGTTCTAGAGTATCGCAATGCCCAACTTTGGTACGACATTCATCCAATTGTTACGGAACTTTTGCAGCAAAAAGGAGTTTTATAATTATTTTTGGGAATGGGGAATTGGGAATGGGCAATTGGGAATACTGAAATAAATTTTTGTGGCAATTATTTAACCACTTAATCTATGACATCTACATCGGAATTAGACAGACAAAACGAGGAAAGTTATGACGGTTTAATTGTTTCCATTGAAGCCGGTCAGGGAGTGCTAAACTTGTTAATTGCGGTCTGCGACGACCCAACCTATCGACAGGAAATTATCGAACGTTACGAAAAAGAATTAGCCCCCGAGATCCGCAGCTATCGGGTAGAGTTGGACCGTGACGAACCCAGTTTGAGGGCGGCGGTTGCTTCTGTGGTTGAGAAAGACGAATATTTGCAAAACGGCGGTAAAGCGGTGGTGACGGTTATGGGGGCAGAAACGTTGCTGTTTCTGAACCGACATGGGGGGCGATCGCAACAGGAGATCTTTTTTGGCTATTTGCAGTGGACTCGGGAGGCTTTGCGTCAGTTTCCGTTTACCATCGTCTTGTGGCTGACTAATCAATTGGAGAGGAAACTAAGTAGAAGGGCTCCCGATTTCTGGAGTTGGCGTAAGGGGGTGTTTCGGTTTCAATGCCATCGCAAACACGCGGTTTCTCGGGAGGATGTGGCAGCGTTTGAGCCTTTTCTGGGGCGGGAGTTTGCCGATGCCGATGATGATGACCCTCATTTTTTGCCCGTTGCAGATTTGCAAGAGTTAATCGACAAAATCGAACGGGATAAGGGCGTGGATGACCGCAGGTTGGCAACTTTGTACCAGCGGTTGGGGCAGGTTTATAAGCGTCGAGTGGATAAGGGGGAATATGAGGATTATCGGCAGGAACAGGAGAGGGCTATTGAGTGTTTTCAGAGGGCGATAAAATTACAGCGCAAGTTCGATAAAGAGGTGGATTTAGCTGAGAGTCTTAACTATCTGGCAGAGTTGTACTATTATCAAGGTCGCTACGAGGAAGCCGAACCTTTATATAAAGAAGCAGTGGCGCTCGACAGGGAAATCCTACCTGCAAACCATCCCGATCTTGCCACCGACCTCAACAGCTTGGCTTTACTGTACAAGTCTCAAGGTCGTTACGAGGAAGCCGAGCCTTTATATAAAGAAGTAGTTGCGATCGCCAGGGAAGCCTTACCTGCGATGCATCCCGACCTTGCCGTTCACCTTAACAACCTGGCAGCATGGTATTACTCCCAAGGTCGCTACGAGGAGGCCGAACCGTTATATTTAGAAGCAGTAGCGATCGACAGGGAAGCTTTACCTGCCAACCATCCAGACTTTGCTGCCCACCTTAACAACCTGGCAGGATTGTACCAGTCTCAAGGTCGCTACACAGAAGCCGAACCTTTATTTTTAGAAGCGCTAGCCATCCACAGGGAAGCCTTACCTGCCAACCATCCCTCTCTAGCCATCTACCTCAGCAACCTGGCAGGGTTGTACTTTTATCAAAGTCGCTACGCAGAAGCCGAACCTTTATATTTAGAAGCGCTGGAGATTTACGATCGCGCCCTCGGCCCAGAACATCCTAATACTATTAAAGTGCGGGAAAATCTGGAACGTCTTCGCAGGGCAACAGCTCGCAGTTGAAGTTGGCAGTCAGGTCGCTCCGGGCGAGTAATTAAGTAATTAACAATATTTTGTGCTAAAATCGAGCAAGTCAAATACAGGAGGCAATATGCACAAATTTGAACGCATATCAATTCAGGGATTTCGCCGCTTATTAGCGGTGGAATTAGAAATGCGACCGTTAAGCGTTATCATCGGTCCTAACGGTGCCGGCAAAACTTCTTTTTTAGATATCTTTTCCTTACTGGGAGACTCCGCCAAAGGTCAGTTACGGTCAAAAATTTCCGAGTTTAGCGGTCTTAACGATATAATTACCAGGGGCAAAGCCGATAGCTTGGAGATTTCTTTATCGATGTCTGTGCCAAACGAAAAGCCTTTGGAATATTATCTCAAAATTACCCCCAAAGGTCTCTCTTATGAAATAGAAAAGGAAACCTTGACTCAGCAGCGCGATCCCGATGCATCCGCACCTTTTAAGTACATCGAATCTAGCGGTTTAGATGTGAAATATTTTGATGTTAACGATCGGAAAATGCTGCGCCCTATCTGGGAGCATAGTCCTTATGAAACCTCTCTAGCTCAAGTTCCCAAAATGTATAGTCAGCCAGAAAGTTTTCGGAATATTTTAGCCTCCTGTGCTTTTTATAAATCGTCGGAATTGGATCTCAGCCCCAAAAGCCCTATTCGTTTGCCTCAATCGATGCAACCCGCTACTTCCCCAGGTTTGACAGGAGAAGATTTAGTCTCCTGCTTGTATTATTTGCGAGAAACCGATCCCGACCGATTCCAAACCATAGAAGATACACTTTTTGTAGCTTTTCCTGGTTTTCAAAAATTGGGTTTTCCGCCAGTAGCAGCAGGCACTTTGGCAATGACTTGGAAGGAAGAAAACTTCTCCGGGCCTACTTATATGCATCAATTGTCTGCAGGAACCTTGCGGTTTCTTTGGTTAATTACTTTTCTGCTTAGTTCCGATTTACCTGCTGTAACTCTAATTGACGAGCCCGAGGTTTCTCTCCACCCGGAGTTACTGCAACTGTTGGCAAATGTGATGAGAGAAGCTTCTGAAAGAACTCAACTAATTGTGGCTACTCATTCAGATAGACTCGTCCGATTTTTAGAACCCAAAGAAGTAGTTATTTGCGATACTGAAGATGGCATAACTACTATGACACGGGGAGATTCCCTGAAATTAGACCGTTGGTTAGAAGACTATAGCTTAGACCAGCTTTGGACGATGAACGTTATTGGAGGAAGGCCGTGAAAATTGCTATTTTGGTTGAAGGATCGACAGAAACAGCTTTTAAACCTTTTCTGCGAGAGTTTCTGAAGTCGCGATTACAACAGATGCCTAAAATCCGTTTTATAAAAAACGATGGCCGTATTCCCAAACAAGACGAACTCAAGCGGGTTGTGAGAAATTTACTGGATGATAACGGTTACGATGCAGTAATTGCATTGACCGACGTTTACACTGGCAGCGATGATTTTGTAAATGGAAAGGATGCTAAGGATAAAATGAGAAGTTGGGTAGGAAATGAGCCGAAATTTTATCCTCATGTGGCACAGTATGATTTTGAAGCTTGGCTGTTACCTTTTTGGTCAACTATTCAACGATTAGCAGGGCATAATAAATCAGCCCCCAGCGGTTCGCCAGAGCAAGTAAATCATAATAATCCACCGTCTAAACGAATTGCAGAAATTTTTCGCTTAGGCGGTAAACAAAAGTATAGTAAGCCTAACGTAGCAGCGAGTATTCTCAGAAAAAATAATCTGATGGATGCGGTTAATGTTTGCCCCGAACTCAAGGCGTTTTTGAATACAATTCTGAAGCTTTCTGGTGGTGAGTTAATTCCTTGATTCCTTGGGGAGGTAACAACCATATAAATTCCGACTGTAGAGAGCGTGGGAAGTATGGGCAGGCGTCTCGCCAGGGGGGCGATCGCCACAAAGGTATCTCAGAAACCCGGTTTTTCCAACAATACCTTCGCCAAAATAAAAATACTGCTCTTTGTAGGTTGTGCGGACCTCCGTGGAACCCAACATTTGCGTTGGGTGGGGTTTGACTTCACCCAACCTACAAGAAAATGGCTGCTCTTTGTAGGTTGTGCGGACCTCCGTGGAACTACTCAGACCAAAGATATCCTTTTTCTCCAGTTCCATCACCGACCCATTCTTTTGGTGTTTCAGTTTCTTTAACGTAAAAAATAAGACGGTCTTGGTAGCGTTCGTAACTTTTAATTATTCCCTGTTTATAAGAAGGAGTATTTTTGTTTTCGTGGAGGGCTACATATTCTGCTGTGCTGGCAGAATTCTCGGCTATCCTCCAATAACCGGTTTTAAAGCAACCGTCTCCTAGTTCTTCAGTATTAAGTCCACCCCGACAGATTAAATGGATTCCAATCACTCTTCTGGACATCTTTTAGATTGCTCCTTAAGTAACTTTATAATGGAATGTTACCACAAAAGTGACCGGTTGCCAATTGGGAAACTCTGTGGTAATAATAGGTATGCCGTCAGTGGCAGTTAAAGTCACTATAATTTTAGCTTACTCAGGACAAATGGACAATTTACAAATCATAGAAAACGCCGCCCAATCTCTCGTCAAAAAAACCGCCCCCCCACCCCCAGCAGCAGAAGTTGTAGCGGCCCTCCTCCAGCAAGAAAAAATCACTAAAAAGGAGAAAATAACCTACCAATTCCAACAGTTAATCGGAGATTGGCAATTGCGTTTTATTACCGGAACTAAAAAAACTCAAAAACGGGCGGGAGTCGTCATGGGGGCCGGTCGCTATCTGCCCGGTTTTGTAACAGTTAAATTGTCTTATTTACCTTCGGATATAGAAGAGAAAAACTCAGAATTTGCAGCGGGCAGAGTTGAAAATTCTGTCGGCGTCGGTTTAGTCAGTTTTGCCCTCAGCGGTCCCGTGAAATTTTTAACTAAAAAGAATATTCTCGCCTTTGATTTTACTCGGGCAACGGTGAAAATATTGGGGGCGACGATTTACAATAACTACATTCGCGGGGGGAAAAAAAGCGAGGAAACCTTTTATCAAAAACCAGTCAAACAACAAGCATTTTTTGCTTATTTCCTCGTAACAGAAAAAGCGATCGCCGCCCGAGGTAGAGGCGGCGGCCTCGCAATTTGGGGAAGGTAGGGAATGGGGAATTGGCAATGGGAATTTGGGAATGGGGAATTATTCTACTGGAAAAAATCGCTGAAGCGATTACTACGAACCTTCCCTTGGAAAAAATCGCTGAAGCGATTACTACGAACCTTCCCTGTTTCTATTAAGATGTTCTACGCCCCACTTGTGCATTTCATCAATAATAGGTTTGAGACTCTCCCCCAAAGGTGTCAAAGAATATTCGACCTTGGGGGGAACTTGCGCGTAAACTTCTCGATGGACGATGCCATCGGTCTCCAGATCTCGCAACTGTTGGGTTAGCATTTTTTGAGTAATCCCTTTGAGAGCTCGTTGCAATTCATTAAACCTTTTTACTTCTGGAAACAGTTCCCGCCAAATTAAAACCTTCCAGCGTCCGCCAATAACCTTCAGGGTAATTTCCACCGGACAACTGGCCTTTTCTATTTCTGTTGTTTTAGCTTCCATAGTATCTTTTTGGTGACTATCTGACTTTTTAGTGCGTACTTGACGTTTTAACTGGTACTAGATTAACTTAGAAATAAGCAAAACAACAACCACCAAGCGCGGGTCTCAAACCCGACGTTTATTATTGAGAGGAGAACGAAATGAGCGAACCTGTTATTGCCGATAAAAAACCCGCAGTTTTAGAGTTAGAACCGGGTAATTATTACTGGTGCAAATGCGGTCGATCTAAAAATAAAAATTTTTGCGACGGCAGTCATAAAAACACCGATTTTACGCCAATGGCATTTGAGGTGACGGATAAAAAAAATGTGGCTATTTGCAATTGCAAATATAGCAATAATCCTCCTTTTTGCGATGGGAGTCATTCTAAGCTTTAAAAAGTAAAAAAAATGGTTTTCAATCGCTAAAGCGATTACTACGAACTCTGTTTTCAATCGCTAAAGCGATTACTACGAACTATTACCTATTACCTATTACCTAAAACCATGATTGTATTACGGAAATCAGAAGAACGAGGAAAAGCTAATTACGGTTGGTTGGATACCCGTTATACTTTTTCCTTTGCTAACTATTACGATCGCGACTATATGGGATTTCGCGCCCTGCGGGTAATTAACGAGGATACGATCGCTCCTGGGGCGGGTTTTGGCAAGCACGGACATAGGGATATGGAAATCCTGACTTATGTCACTCAGGGCGCTCTCGAACATAAAGATAGTATCGCTAGCGGTGCGGTTATTCGTTCTGGGGAAGTGCAGCGGATGAGTGCGGGTACGGGTATTATGCACAGCGAGTTCAACCACTCGAAAACCGAACCGGTTCATTTGCTGCAAATTTGGCTGCTGCCGGATACTCAAGATTTGTCGCCCAGTTACGAACAACGTGCCTTTGACCTGGCGGGCAATACGGGTAAACTACAGTTAGTTGCCGCAAAAGACGGGCGGGAAGGCGCGGTGAAAGTGCATCAGGATGTAGATTTATATGCTGCAGTAATGGAAAAGGGCGATCGCCTCTCCCACCCCCTATCCCCCACCCGTCACGGTTGGTTGCAGGTAGTTAGGGGCGAGATTGTCCTCAACAATTTGTCTCTGGGTGCCGGTGACGGTGCCGCTATTAGCGAGGTTGAGGAATTGGCGATCGCTGCCGAAGAAAACGCCGAATTTCTCTTATTTGACTTGGCGTAATCTTCCCGTTCGTAGTAATCGCTTCAGCGATAGTTCGCAGTAATCGCTTCAGCGATAGTTCGTAGTAATCGCTTTAGCGATAGTTCGTAGTAATCGCTTCAGCGATTGTTCGTAGTAATCGCTTCAGCGATAGTTCGTAGTAATCGCTTCAGCGATAGTTCGTAGTAATCGCTTTAGCGATAGTTCGTAGTAATCGCTTCAGCGATTGTTCGTAGTAATCGCTTCAGCGATTGTTCGTAGTAATCGCTTTAGCGATAGTTCGTAGTAATCGCTTTAGCGATAGTTCGTAGTAATCGCTTTAGCGATTCAAAACAAGTTCTCTATAAATCGCTAAAGCGATTACTACAAACAAATTAATTCAAAGAATGAACGTGACTTTCCATCCGTTGCAAATACCCTTCTAATAATTGATAATCCTTGCCGCCCAATAACGGATCGTTTTTAGCGGCGAGGACTTTTTCTAAGGGCAAAACTCGAAAAATCCATTTGCCATTCTGACTGTAACGATGCACCCAAGTCGGCAACGCTTCTACTTCTACTATTTCCACAGTTTCTTCTGGGAAGTTTTTCTCAATATTCACCTCAAAAATTACTCCCAAATCTTTATAATTTCCTCTTTGGTTAGAGATGAAATTTCCCATGGAATAAATGGCAACCGCTTTTCTAATTTTTCCCCCTTCTCCTGGCACTTCAAAAATTTGATAAGGTTGGACGACGTGGGGATGACTTCCCAAAATAATATCTGCACCCGCTTTAATTAAAACCTCCACTAATTGTTTTTGTTGGGCGTTAGGTTGTCGTTGATATTCGCTGCCAAAATGGAGGGCGACGGTGACGATATCTGCTCCCAACTGTCGCGCTTCGAGAATGTCTTTTACTATCTCTTCTTCTTTAATTAAGTTGACGAGATAATCTTTTCCTTTGGGGATGGGAATGCCGTTTGTGCCGTAAGTGTAGGCGAGTATTGCCATAGAAATTTCATTTTTTTCTACGATTAAAATTTCCTCGCTTTCTTCTTGAGATGCAGCGGTTCCCACTGGCAAAAGACCGCGCTGTTTGACGTTTTCCAGAGTTTTTAATACTCCTTTTTCGTTCCTATCTAAGGAGTGATTGTTGGCGGTGGTTAAAATATTAAATCCCGCTTCTTTGATGGCGTCCGCTAATTCTGCGGGGGCGTTAAAACGGGGGTAGCCGGTATATTTTGCTTCTGCCCCTGCCAGGGTAGTTTCTAAGTTGCCAATAACCCAATCTCCTGCCGAAAAAATCTCTTTAACTTCCCGAAAAAAGGTTTCGTAGGAATAGGTTTTAGTTTGGGAATTATAACCGGATCTAATTTGAGAACCGTGCATCATTATATCGCCGACTGCTATTAATTTTGCTTCGGTGGTATAAGGACTCATTTTGGGCGGTTCGGGGGGTTCTATTGGGTTAATTTCTACGATTTCTGCCACGGCATTTCCTTGGAAGTTCGAGAGGCGATCGCACCCAGATATTAAGGCAATTCCTAAGAGAAAAAGTGAGGATATTAATCCGGTTTTTTTCAGTTTTTGCGGTCTAATTGCAACAGTCATTTTTACTTGTCTTAGCAAAACAGCAATTTATAGTCTATCATATTATGATACCTTAAAAACCAACCATGGAACTAAAAACAATAATTCCAACCATTTTAAGCGGCGCTTTATTCTGCCAAAGCGTCATAATTTCTAACTCTTACTCCCTCGAATATTCCACACAAATAACCGCCCAATTAACAGAACAAGAAATCGAACAAATAGCAACAAAAATAACAGTCCGCATCGACGGAGAAGATAGAGGAGGAACGGGAGTAATTGTCGAGAAAAAAGGAGATACTTACTACGTTATTACTAACTGGCACGTTGTCGATAAAGCGGGGGATTATCAAATAATAACTCCCGACGGCAAGCAACATCCAGTTTACTACAACCTCATCAAACAACTGCCGGGAATAGACTTAGCGATCGCCCCTTTTTACAGCACCGAAACTTACCCCATCGCAGAGTTAGGAAATGCCGCAGAAATTGAAGCAGGAAAAACCGTTTATGTGGCCGGTTGGCCTCGTTCTGGCGGCAGCTTGCAACAGCGAATATTTATTAGCAGTAGCGGCAGAATTACGGGTCGCCAACAACCAAGAAACGGTTATAGTTTGCTTTACGATAATTTAGTTAGGGCGGGCATGAGTGGCGGACCTATTTTAGACGAACAAGGCCGCTTAATTGGGATTAACGGTATTGTGAAATTAGAGGAAGATTCCGATAAAATTGTCTCTGGGGGCATCGAAATTAATACTTTTTTAAATTGGCGAACCAGTGCGATACTGCCAACAGTTTCCAGCAACCCAGAAGTATTGCCAAATAATTCCAATATTATCAATTCTCCTCCTAATAATTCTCCGGTTAGTGGCGATAGCGGGTTTAGTTTGGCAAAGGCGATCGCTCCTAATTCTGGTAGCGGCAGTATTAGCTCCCTGTCTGTTTCCGAGTCTTATTTTGCAGCAAGTAATAGTAACGGTTATTTTACCGTCGGCGACTTAGCAAACGGGGAAATGATAGCCAACAAAAAAGGTCACGACGAGGCAATAAATTCCATCGCAATTAATTCTATAACGGAAGTAATTGCCAGCGCTAGCGACGATAAAACTATCAAAATTTGGAATCTAAACACTCGGGAATTATTGCAAACTTTAACCGGACACTCGGACGCGGTTAGTGCCGTTGCCATCGCTCCCAGTGGAGATGTTTTAGCGAGCGGAAGTTGGGATAAAACTATTAAAATTTGGAACCTCAAAACAGGAGAATTATTAAACACTTTAGAAAGTCATCGGGGGTTAATAAGTGGTTTGGCAATTAGCAGCGACGGACAATATTTAGCAAGTGGCAGTAAAGACAGTACGATTAAATTGTGGAACCTCGAAACTGGAGCCTTAATTAGAACTTTTAGCGGTCATAATTTATCGGTTTTAGCAGTAGCAATAAGCGACGACGGTAAAATTTTAGCCAGCGGTAGCGCCGATGGAACGATTAATTTGTGGGAGGTAGAAACGGGGGAATTAATTAGAAGTTTAAACGGACATTTAGATGGCGTTTGGTCGGTGGCGATCGCCCCAGATAACCAAACTTTAATCAGCGGCAGTTGGGATAAAACTGTTAAGATTTGGGAGATAAGTTCGGGAGAATTAAAAGATAGCTTGAACGAACATTCGGCCTACGTTAATGCAGTGGCAGTTACTCCAGACGGTCAGACCATAATTAGCGGCGGTTGGGATGGCAAAATTAATCTTTGGAAAAGAGAGTAGAGAAGATAAGGAAGATAACGACACTTGACAATTTAGAGCTTTTTGGCTATAATACAATCCAACAACAACTAATGAAACAGAAAAAGTAAGCTTAAACCGGAAAAGCTATGGCTGCCCTTGGAACTAATTAAAAGCAAAACAAGTCAGTTTAAAATTGTTAATGGCTAATAGAATCATGGCTAATTGCATTATTCCCAATTCCCCATTCCCAATTCCCAATTCTCAAAACATGAAAAAAACAGCAAAATCTTTAGTTTTATCCTTATTATTGGGATTAATCATGTGGTTGGGGCTGCCAAGTCCGAGTTACGCGGACACTCAACCCGTTACTCCCAAAATAGTTCACGCCCTCAACCGTATAGGTTACGGCCCCACTCCCGGGGAAATAGAACGCATCAAAGCAACGGGTATCGAAAAATATATCCAGTCCCAGTTGCAACCGCAATCTATCTCCGAACCGGAAGAGCTCGCTAGATATCTTGCCAACGTTCGCCCTTTGGGCATGAGTCCGGTGGAAGCATTCAAAGAATACGCCGTCCCCGAGAGCGAACCGGGGAAAAAACCGACCCCCGCCCAACAACAGGTAGTTAACAGACGCACCAAAATGGTTTTCAACCAAGCATCGAAAGCGCGTTTGATGAGAGCGATCGCCAGCAACAGGCAACTGCAAGAAACAATGGTTGATTTCTGGTTCAACCACTTTAACGTTTACGGACTAAAAGGCCGGCCCAGTCGCGTCTGGGTAGGTTTATACGAACGAGATGCCATTCGACCCAACGCCCTGGGTCGGTTTCGCGACTTACTCGGTGCCACCGCCCACCACCCCTTAATGCTATACTATTTAGATAACTGGCAAAATACAGCCCCGGGCAGCAAGGGGGTGCGCGGCAGGTTCAAGGGTTTGAACGAAAATTACGCCCGGGAACTGATGGAACTACATACCCTGGGAGCAGATGGCGGTTACACCCAAGAAGATGTCGTTACCTTGGCGCGGATATTTACCGGTTGGGGTATGGATAGAGTCGGAGGAGATGGCAGCGGTTTTAAGTTCGATGCCAACCGCCACGACAGCAGCGATAAAGTATTTTTGGGAGTACCGATAAAAGGCGGCGGCATGGAGGAGGGAGAAACTGCCCTAGATATTCTGGCGCGACATCCCGCCACCGCCCGCCACATCAGCTACAAATTAGC
Source organism: uncultured bacterium (assembly GCA_964619285.1). Taxonomy (GTDB): domain Bacteria; phylum Cyanobacteriota; class Cyanobacteriia; order Cyanobacteriales; family Microcoleaceae; genus CALKCV01. The sequence goes on from CAZUCT010000068.1 coordinate 26,815, forward strand.
TCAATATTTCGTCAGCGATAACCCCCCAGAAACCCTAGTGGTCCGGTTAGCGCAGCGCTTTCTAGAAACCGACGGCGATATTAGGGCCGTGTTAGAAAGCTTGCTACAAAGTCCCGAATTTTGGGACCGCCAATATTACGGCAGCAAGTTTAAAACCCCCTATCAATATCTCATTTCTACAGTTCGCGCCACCGACACCGATAGCCCCAATTTAAACAGAATGATGGGCTTTTTAAACCAGTTGGGAATGCCTCTCTATAGCTGCGCCACTCCCGATGGTTATAAAAATACGAAGGATGCGTGGCTCAACCCCGATGCCATGATTCGCCGTATCGGTTTGGCTGTTCCCATCGCCAGAGGTCTTTTGAGCGAGGATGAAAACAAAAAAGCCGTGGATCCAGTACGTCTCGCTCAAACTCTCGGCAACGAGTTCTCCCCAGAAACTCAGTCCGCCCTCAACGAGACCGGGGAAAATTTGCGATCGGTCGTGCTTCTGGGAAGTCCTGAAATGATGCAAAGGTAATGCTCGTAGTAATCGCTTCAGCGATTGGTTCGTAGTAATCGCTTCAGCGATTGGTTCG
>CAZUCT010000069.1:0-5305 GCA_964619285.1 uncultured bacterium
CAAGATGTCTGTTCTACGGGGAAAATTTTCTGCAAATATTTTTGCCTACCTACTGATGAAGAGATTGTCAATCATGCCCCGGTTCCGCTTACAGAAAAGTTAAAAAAACCCGACTTCATAGAGAAATCGGGCTTTGTAAGCGTTACGAACCATATTTAATTCTCAGCAAAATGTTATACAGCTAAAGGAGCGTGGGTATAACAATTTTTAGGACAGATGCGAGAGCAAGCCTGACAACCAATACAGTTTTCTGCTTTGGCAATAGTCATCACCTTGCGCTCGAATTCATCATCGTCCTCGTCCTCAACAATTTCTCCATCTTCGTCAAGAGCGATTAAATTTAAAACGTTACGACCGCAAACCTTAAAACAACGACCGCAACCAATACATTTATCTTGGTCGATAGACTCGGCAAAAAGCGGTTCCCAAGCGATACCGCCACGAGTTAAACCTGTTAAAACAGCCATAGTGTATTCTCCTAATCCTCAAAAAAAATCGACAACAAAAATCTCAAACAAAGCCCCCAAAAACGGGAGCAAATCGGTCTAATTTTAATAAAATCAACCGACTATAAAAGCTTATTATTATTTAAACACGACGCGAAAAAAATAGCAGTATCAAAAACAACAAAACTCAAAAAAAATGAAAAAACTACAAATGATGATAGGCAGAAAAAAGCCGTTTTTCCAGAACTATAATGCCCGTGCAAAGTAACAATTCTAAAGGCAACGGTATTAACAAAAAGCCCCACACAACAACTACAAAACCCGATAGCAAAGCTACCAGAAAATAAATATCATCGTCCGGCCAGTGTAACCCGCCCCAACTCGCACCTAAAAAAAGAGCAACTACAAGCAAAAAAATAGCCAAAACCTTCCTCCCTAAGCAAAGATTAACGAGATCCAGAAGCAACCCAATATAACTCCAACCACAAACGAGGATTATCCCGCTTCAGTCGAGACATCGGATCGCGGATTAAACGAGAAGCATTAATAAAAACCACCTGAACTAACCCCAAATTTTCGGCAATATCTTTAAAAGCATCCGTATGAGCTTCAAGTTTATCTCTCAGCCACTCGGGATAATAAATTCCTAAATAATAAAACCGCTTACCAAGACGCTCTAAATAACACTCAAGAATCTTCACATAACAACAACGCAGAACGGGAGCGGCACTGGGATAAAAGCGATCGACAATATCGAGGAATTCTAAAGTCAAATTTTCATCACTAAGCATCATCTTTTGAAAATAGCTAATGGCTAATTGCTAATAGCTAATTGCTAATGGCAGTTAACAATTAGCCATTAACAATTAGCAAAAATTTCACTTAAACTAAATAAGCCTCTTGGTGAGTCTTAATCGTGCAATCGGAACGGGGGTAAGCTACGCAAAGAAGCACCCAACCTTTCTCTATCTGTTCGTCGTCCAAAAAGCTCTGGTCTTCTTGATCTATTTTGCCTTCAACTATGCGACCCGCGCAACTAGAACAAGCGCCAGCACGACAAGAAGAAGGCAACTCTATATCCTGCTCTTCAGCAAAATCTAGAATATAAGTATCTTCGGGTACTTCCAGAGTAAGATCCATTTCTGGGGGTTTATTTTTTTTACCCTTAATTAGACGCACTTTATAAGTAGCAGTCATAGTATAAAACTCCAACTTTTAACAACAAAAATTACTTATTTGGGGAATGGGGAATGGGGAATTAACAATTTAATAATTCTCCATTCCCAAAAATCTAACTGCAAGGAACCGCACTAGGAGTACAATCTCCTGCGGTAAAAGACTTACCGCAACCGCAGGAGTCGGTGGCGTTAGGATTGGAAAACTGAAAGCCGCTATTAGTCAAACTCTCAATAAAATCGACAACGACTCCATCCAACAGGGGGGCGCTTTTAGCATCAACGAAAATCTTAATTTTGTCCTGCTCGAAAACTAAATCGTCGGTAGCGGGTTTGCTGGTAATATCCAAAGAATACTCGTAACCGCTGCAACCGCCATCAACTACGGCAAAACGCACGCCTTTCTCGACGTCAGTCTCAGCAGAACTCCGTAAAAAACTACGAAGTCTAAAAGCAGCTTTCTCAGTTAAAGTAACAGACATGGCAATCTCCTTAATTTAGGTAATGGGGAATGGGGAATGGGGAATGGGGAATGGGGAATGGGGAATGGGGAATGGGGAATTGGTTTACCCGAGATATTTCAACAAATCTGCGGCTTGTTTGGCATCGGTGGGGCTTTTAGAACCGCATACAGGACACTCCGGATCGTGGTATAAACGGAGTTTCTGAAAATTCAAACTCATTAAATCCATATTCAACATCTGCCCCACCAAGGGTTCGCCGAAACCACCCAATAACTTGACCGTTTCCAAAGCCGCCAAACAAGCCAGAGTTCCAGAAACCGCACCTAACACCCCAAAACCGCGACGGTCCCACACGGGCTTTTCTGGGAACAAACAAGACAAACAAGGGCTTTTGTGAGGAAGCACGCAGGTTAGATATGCCTCCATTGAGTTCATGGCAGCCTCAACCATCGGTTTACCCCACAAGATGCAGGCAGCATTTAAGAGATAGCGTTCGTCAAAATTATGGGCGCAACTCACTGCTGCATCAACGCCTTGCACTAAGCGATCGACATTCTCAGCCGTGGTATATTCGCAAATCGCCTCAACTTCGACGTCAGGATTAAGCCGGTTCAAATTTTCCTTAGCCTGAAAAACCCTTGGTTTACCGATGCCTTCATCGGTCATTAAAACCTGACGGTTGAGGTCGTCGAGGCGCAGATCGCCCCCACGGAGTAAGATCAATTTGCCCACACCAGCTACAGCTAGATAGAGGGCAACTGTACCGCCTAACCCACCAACCCCTGTAACTAACACCGTGGAAGCTTTTAGCTTTTCTTGGGCTTCCTTGCCGAAACCGGGAAGCATAATCTGGCGTTGGTAACGTTCTAATTCGCGATCGCTTAATAAACTCACAACTACCCCTAAGCCTCCTCAACGTTCATATCTTTAATCAAGACCACGTTTTTCGGCCTGTCGTGGAACACTTTAAACAACTTAGTCTCCAGAGGCGAAGAACTCTTAAACACTTCGTAAGCTTCGGCTAAAGCTTGCTTGTATTTCTCCAAACGTTCGACATCGCTTAGGTCTGGAAAAACTTTATCGATCTCCTGAATCAAAAGCGAAAATTGCTTTAAAATATGGAGGCGATTAACATTAACAAACTTTTGGTCGTATTCCAACTCAAAAAACTGGAAATACTCCTCGGCATCGACTAAATTTCTAAAATCAACCAGAGACTTAGACATAGTAATAGATTGCGTCATTTTAACAACTTTTCCCACTCTTTGACTTGTTTCTTTAAACGAGCCAACTCCTGAAAAATTTCGTAAGTTTCAGCCGCCGCAGTTGGCAACTTTTCCAAATCCCTAGGCAAACCCTCGGCGATATCGTGCAAGTCCATTTTCATTTGACCTGCTTTACTATTAAGGCGCTTGACCCGATGTTTTAAATCGGCTAAAGCTTCAGGAGTTGGAATCTCATTAGTAGTAGAAACCATTTTAACCTAACTACCTCAAAAATCAACAATTAAACAAAAACTTAACAAAAACTTAACAAAAACTTAAGCATCTGCGGCATCGGAAAAGCGGCCAATGCTGTCAATACCAGAAGTAACCAACTTCTCGCCCCTTTCTGCCAATTTTTGCAAAGAATCAAAACCAAAACGTTGGGCGTCTCGCAAAGTTTGGGAAGTAACCAGTAATTTACCAGTCCAGACTAAAGCCCAACCAAAACCTTCGTGGGATAGGTCGATAACTACTTGGCAAAGTTTGCCAGTTTCTTTTTCAATTCTGGCAGCAACTGCGCGATAATAACAAAGAACTCTTAATTGAGTTGTTGGGTCAACGTCGCCATCTACAGAGATTTCGCGCTTTTTCTTTTTACTAACAACAAAAGGAGCTAAAACTAAGTCGTCCGCCCAACTGCGATAAACGCCGTAGTGGTCGTTAGCGCGAATTTGTTGAAGTAATTCTTGCAAGAACAAATTTTCGGCTACAAAAGCCGCATTGTCTGTAGTAGTTTCTTGTGTAGCTGTAGCAGTCATAATCCTCCTATTTTAGTTAAATTTAACTTCTGCCTCAAAGGCAAGTTAAATGAAAATCCCTCCCACCCACCCATTAACTAGAATAAATTTGCTAAACTGTGGAAAGCTGTAGGTCGGGCTCCGTGAAAAGGAACCCAACATATTTAATCATGTTGGGTTTCGTTCCTCAACCCAACCTACAAACTATCTACTCCTCCTCCTCCTCGTCCTCAAAATCTTGAAAGCCATTTTTCTTGGCTTCTTCCTGCTGAATAACTTTACGCAACCAGGGTGGAGGAGAACCCTTTAAAGTAGTAACTAACTGCTCTAAAATAGAAGTAATCTCATCCTCTTCGCTGCGAGCTTTTACTGGAGTTACTTTTTTACGAATTAAACGAGCTGCCGCACTTCCTCCAATAGCCGCAACGTAAACAATAGTGCAGTCAGCTAAAGCCTCAATTTTGGGTAACAATTTATCCTCATTGCCATCCTGCTTCAAGTCTCCAGAAAACTCTAAGTTTTCCACTAACTGATAACCCTCAGTGTTTACATCGTAAACCGCTAAAGTTTTAGCGGAACCAAAATGAGCGTTAATATGAACCATGTCAGAAGTAGTAAAAGCTACTTTCATAATAATTACTCCGTGAAAATATTAGTTAAGAAAATATTAGTTAATTAGGGCTGGCTGTCGAGAACCAAGAATTTAACGCTTTTTGCTAATTGCTAATTGCTAATTGCTAATTGCGATCTTCAAAAAAATGCTTGAGTTTTTCAGCAAGCCCTAATTAGGTAAATAAGGAACGTCAAAATAATTGCCGGCTAACTCCAATGCTTGCCCTAAAACTTTCTCCCCCTCTTCGAGCAAATCTGCTACCGAATAAAAGCGATCGCCCCGAGCGTAACGTAACTTTTTCGACACCACTAACAAAGGACCGCAACAAACATTAACCCAACCTCCCATAGGCGTACTAAAACTTAAAAACACTTCGGACATTTGGCCTGTTTCCCGTTCGAGAATAGCGGCTACTGCTTGATAAAAATCATACCATAATTTTTGTGGTTCTAACTCGTGAATATTGCCATCTTCTAAAGGTAGCAAGTTAGCCAATTCTCGGCCAAAAAAATTTAACTCCATTTTACTCTTTCTCCCTCTTCTCGTAATCTTTTTGAATCGCTGAAGCGATTACTACTAACTTTTTTGAATCGCTGAAGCGATTA
>CAZUCT010000069.1:5405-24629 GCA_964619285.1 uncultured bacterium
TGAATCGCTGAAGCGATTACTACTAACTTTTTTGAATCGCTGAAGCGATTACTACTAACTTTTTTGAATCGCTGAAGCGATTACTACGAACTTTTTTGAATCGCTGAAGCGATTACTACTAACGGCTATCAATGATGGCTGGCGGACTCTTCGGCTTCGAGGAAAATGTTACCGACTTCAAATAATAACTCCATCGTACCTCGATAACCGAGATGACAGCGGCGAGAATTGCCCAAACGGTCGAAAACGGGATAACCCATTCTATATATTGGCACTCCCAACCGTCGAGACACTGCTACGCCGTGAGAATTAGCAATTAGTAAATCGCACCCCGACGCTAAGTTCTCAAAATCTTCTAGATCCCCGACTACTACCTCCTCTATAGGCAACCGTTCCAAAACAGGAGACTTACTGGTAGTAACCGCAGCCTGAATGTGGCTGCCCATCTCCTGCAACAACCAACTGGTTTGGAACAATAAATCCGGTTCTAAGGCCAAGCAGATTTTCTTGCCGCCGAAAAAGAAGTGAGTATCTAACATCGCATCCTGCACCTGCCTGCGCTGGCGATCGAACGACTGGGGTACCGGTAGCGCTTCCACCCCACCCCCGGAAGGCGGAGGAGACGAATGAGCGATCGCCGCCAACCGCATAACCAAATTATCCACCGCCTGCAAACCGCTTAACCGAGGAAAGATCTCAAAATCGATACCGTACTTCTCCTGCAAGGCTACCGCAGCATCCCGCATACTCTCCCCAATAGCGATCGTAAAGACAGACTCGCCCAACCGACGCAACTCCTCCAAAGAAGTCCCCCCAGAAGTAGTAGTCGGAGAATCATCCTCCAAATGACCGTCCAAAGAACCGGAAATATCGGGCACTACCACCGCGCTTAAATCAAAAGCAGCAATAACAGCCTTAATCTCCTCTATATCCCCCGGCGACAGCATCGAACCGGCCAACACCGTTACCTGTTTTTGGGAAGTAGCCGGCGTTTGGGGCTTGCCGAAATCGGTAGTCACAATTGCTTCCACCGCCGCTGCATACCCATCTTCGAGAGCCCCCTTGTAATCGGGAGTCGATACGAATGGGATGGGCAAGGAGTCTAACTCTGGATGCTTCTCCCGGAAAGTCTTGAGAATGCCCTGCATATCGTCGCCGCGAGTTTCGGTTAATGCGGTAGTCAGCAAACCGATAATCTCGGGGTTTGCCTTCTCCACTAAAGTCAAAATCGCACCTTCGATATTATCTTCGCCCCCCAAAATCGTACTCACCTCGCTCATTGCCGTAGTGGACAGTGGGATGGCCTCCCGGAAGTGACGCACTAGGATAACTTTGGCAAAAGCGGTACAACCTTGGGAACCGTGAAACAGCGGCATCATCCCTTTTAAACCTAAAAATGCTAGGGAAGCGCCCAAAGGTTGACTCAGTTTCAGAGGGTTAACGGCAACAGCTTTTTTGCGGCTGATAACGGTAGTCATGGTAGTCATGGTAATTAGGGAATGGGGAATAAAAATGTAGGTTGGGTGGAGTGAAACGGAACCCAACAGCATTGATTTCCGTTCCCATATCTAGTAGGGTGCGCCGCAGCGCACCTTACAAATTACGCAGAAACAGCAGATAAAGCGGCTTCACTATTAGCCGTAGGTTGCTCCACAGAGCCGATGCCAACAGTCCAGGGGGCCGGTTTGCGTACCTGTTCCCAAACGGGACTATACAACGCTTCGCATAACTCCCGGGCCATCTCAACCATCCCCGTATAACCCGCATATGGATGATGGCGTTCTTGGTTAATATCCAAAAAGGGAACTCGGGCCTTAAGGGCAGTGTACTGGTTGCGTCCGCCGGCAATCAACATATCCGCTTTCGTTTTATCGATAACTCGCAACAATTCCGCAGGACTGCCCTTTTCCATCATAATGCCGTCTTTGCTCAACAAATTCTTAATCCTCGCCTTATCCTCTTCCGTACTCTTCTTAGTGCTAGTCGCTACCACCTCGATACCTAAATCTTTCGCTGCCGAAATAATCGACCAACTTTTCACGCCACCGGTATAAAGTACCACTCGTTTGCCTTTCAATTTCTGGCGATAGGGTTCTAGGGTAACATTTAAAGCAGCAGTCTCTTCGGCAATGACTTGCTCGACTTTTTCTTGCATTTCTACATCGCCAAAATGTTTGGCAATATTGCGCAAGCAACGGTTAACATCTTCCACCCCATAAAAAGATTCTTCGATATAGGGAATGCCATAACGTTCTTGCATTTTAGTCGCCATATTAATCAGCGCTTTCGAGCAAATCATCACGTTTAATTTCGCTCTATGGGCGCAGGCAACTTCCTTATAGCGAGCATCGCCAGTAATCTTAGAAAGTACCCTAATTCCTACCTTTTCAAACAGGGGTAAAACGCCCCACATTTCGCCGGCGATGTTGTATTCGCCAATCAAATTAATGTCGTATTTGGTAGTATATTCTGGTTCTTCTGTACCGACAACGTGTTCTAATAAAGCCTCGCCAGCAAGTCTATTACCGAGGTTTTTACTACCAACAAAACCGGGAGAATTTACCGGAATTACAGGAGTATTAAACTTCTTAGACGCGGCCTCGCAAACCGCATCTAAATCGTCGCCAATTAAGGCAGTTACGCAAGTAGAATAGACGAATACTGCCGCAGGATGGTAGCGTTTAATTGTCTGAGAAATAGCTTTATAAAGTTTCTTCTCGCCCCCAAAAATAATATCGTTTTCGCTTAAATCGGTGGTGAAACCCATTTTATAAAGGCTGGGGCCGGAAGATAAACTGCCGCGACTTTCCCAAGAATTGCCCGAACAAGCGAGGGGGCCGTGGACTAAATGAGCGACATCTGTAACCGGTACTAGGGCGATCGAAGCTCCATCAAAAGCACAACCACCTTGAGCCGCTCCTGGTCGAGCTGTTTGCTGACAAGCTTTATTTTTTGTATGACCTTTTTTATGATTGTGTTCGCAACCCGGTTGGTCCAGCAGTTCGGCGATTTTGCTTTTGGTGATTTTCATGGTTGTTTTGAGAATAGGGAATGGGGAATGGGGAATTGTTCGTAGTAATCGCTTCAGCGATTTAAAAACCTAGCAAATGTATTTTGTAATATCTTCGCCGCATTCGTCAGCCAAATAGCTTAAAGCGCGAAATCTCAGACTGACAAACTCATCGTAAAGAGGATTTAACTTGCACAAAGGGGGAATATGAAATAAGGTTTTCCCAAAGAAAACGACATCCCTTTCAAAAGGACAGCAACAGGGAATTAAGGTACTCAATAAATGAGCGAGTTTGGCATTTTTAACTTGAATATTATCCACCACGCGGCGTAAAGGTTTCCAAATATCTAAAAGCGGCTTTTTCGGTGCCACTAGGGGGGAATAATGTTGGTGGTGGTGGTGGTGTTCGTGGGAATGAGCGATGTCAGCCATGAAACTTTCTCCTGAATACGAGTGGGAAAAGGGGAAGGGATAGATATATCTGCCTAACCCCCATCCCGGTACATTTTAGCGAATCAGGTCGTAAGAAATATCCGTCTTCGCAGGAATAATAGTGCTGCGATCTAGCTCGTCGAGGATAGTATTAGCAATCCAGTTGAGGAGGTTAATCGCGCCATTGTAACCAATGGTAGAATAGCGGTGTAAGTGGTGGCGATCGAAAATCGGATAGCCGATGCGAACCATTGGGGTCTTGGTATCGCGCCACAGGTACTTACCGTAAGAGTTACCGATGAAGAAGTCAACCGGTTCGGTGAACAGTAAAGAACGCATGTGCCACAAATCTTTACCACCCCAGACAGTAGCTCCTTGACCGTAAGGGCTGGATGCTAGCAGTGCTTTGGCTTCTTCTTCAAATTTGGGGTTGCTGTTGCTGACTAAAACGTGGACTGGTTCTGCACCTAATTCTAATAAGAACTGTATCAAGCCGATAACCAAATCGGGATCGCCGTATAAAGCTACGCGCTTGCCGTGTACCCAGGCTTGGGTATCGGTCATGGCATCAACAGCGCGACCGCGTTCTTTTTCCAACTCTGGGGGAATGGGGTTGCCAGTAGCCTTAGATAGTGCCATCAAGAACTCGTCAGTACCTTTAATGCCCCAGGGACGATGGACAGCAGTCTCTTGCTTCCACTCTTGCTGGATATATTCGCGAGTTTTAGTGGTGGAATAGGCTTGCAAGCAGATGGTTTGTTCGGCGTTGATAGAATCTGCACCATCTTCTAAGGGAGTTCCGCCTTGATACATCTTGAACTCGCCATCGTTGGGAGCATCGAGATAATCTTCGTTATCTCCCAGGATGGTTGCATTAACTCCCATTGCTTGGGTTAAGTGTTTCAACTCCCGCAGGTTGCCCATGTAGGTTTCAAAGCCGGGGATAAAGTTAATCTTGCCGTTGGTGGTATCTTTCTTCTTGCCTTTGGTCAGGTTGCTCAAGATTCCTTTCATCATGTTGTCATAACCGGTGATATGAGAACCGACGAAACTGGGAGTGTGAGCGTAGGGTACTGGGAAGTCTTTAGGAATTGCACCTTCTTCTTTGGTGTTGTCGATGAAGCCGCCCAAGTCATCCCCGATAACTTCTGCCATACAGGTAGTGCAGACCGCAATCATTTTAGGATTGTACATGGTGTAGGCGTTTTGCAAGCCGTCGATCATGTTCTTAAGTCCGCCGAAGACTGCTGCATCTTCAGTCATGGAGGAGGAAACGACGCTGAATGGCTCTTTGAAGTGCCGGGTAAAGTGGGTGCGGAAGTAAGCTACGCAACCTTGGGAACCATGAACGAAAGGTAGGGTGCCTTCAAAGCCAACTGCTGCTAGGATGGCTCCTAATGGTTGGCAGGCTTTGGCGGGGTTGACGGTTAGGGCTTCGCGAGCAAAGTTCTTTTCGCGATATTCCCAAGTTTTGGTCCACTCGGCGGCTTCTGCAACTGCCTCGTCGCTGGGCATTCCTTCAAATGCTTCTTTTTTGGTTTTGAATAGCTCTTGATATTCTGGTTGTTGGAATAGTTCGACGTGATCCTTGATTTGTTCTGTGTTCTGAGCCATGATTGATTAACTCCTCTCAAAAAGGTTTGTTTGTTTGTTTAATTCGTAATCGGGAATGGGGAATTGGGAATGGGGAATGGGGAATTGTTATTTTCCTTGTCCCCCTTATCTCCCTTGTCCCCCGGAAAGGTGAGTTGGATGCTCTCCCTTATGTTGGTTTGGCTGTTTGACTATTAGCAATTAGCAATTAGCCATTAGCCATTAGCTATTAGCCATTAGCTATTAGCAAGCTTCTAGTTCTTCCAGGGTGCTTTCACTAGATCCCAGGTGGGGCTGTTGAGAGCTAAATCCATATCGCGGGCGAAGATGGCGAAGCCGTCGTAACCGTGGTAAGGGCCGGAATAATCCCAGGAGTGCATTTGGCGGAAGGGTAGTGCCATTTTTTGGAACACATACTTCTCTTTGATACCGGATGCTACTAAGTCTGGCTTCATCGCTTCGACGAATTTCTCGAATTCGTAACCGGTGACGTCATCGTAGATTAGGGTTGCGTTTTCAATGTAGTGAGTGGTACGTTTGTAGTCGTCGTTGTGACCGAATTCGTAACCGGTACCGATGACTTCCATGCCCAAGTCGATGAAGGCGGGGACGACGTGACGGGGGCGCAGGCCGCCGACCATCATCATTACGGTTTTGCCTTCTAGGCGGGGACGATATTTGGCAACGATCTCGTCGGTTTGCTGCTGGTATTGGGCGATGACTCGCTCTGCACCTTCTTTGATTTTGTCGTCGAAGTGTTCGGCGATCGCACGCAGGGATTCGGCAATTTTGGTAGGACCGAAGAAGTTATACTCGAACCAGGGCACGCCGTATTTTTCTTCCATGTGACGGCTGATGTAGTTCATGGAACGGTAGCAGTGAACGAGGTTCAATTTGGACTTGGGAGTAACCTTCATTTCGTTGAGGGTGCCGTCTCCAGACCACTGAGCGATTACTCGCAATCCCATTTCTTCGAGGAGGATCCGGGAAGACCAGGCATCACCACCGATGTTGTAGTCGCCGATAACTGTTACGTCGTAGGGAGTGGACTCAAATTCGATTTCTTCCTTATCGGTGAACACCCAGTCGCGGATAGCATCGTTAGCGATGTGGTGTCCTAAAGATTGAGATACTCCACGGAAACCTTCGCAACGAACGGGAACGACCATTTTGCCGGTTTCTTTGCTGGCTTTGCGGGCTACAGCTTCGATGTCATCTCCGATTAGACCGATGGGGCACTCAGACTGGATGGTAATGCCGCCGTTGAGGGGGAAGACTTCTTCGATCTCTTGGATTAATTTGGCGAGTTTTTTGTCACCGCCGAACACGATGTCGCGTTCTTGGAAGTCGGAGGTGAATTGCATGGTGCCGAAGGTATCGACGCCGGTGGTTCCGATGTAGTAGTTACGACGACCGGACCAGGAATAGTAGCCGCAGCCTACGGGACCGTGGGAGATGTGAATCATGTCCTTGATCGGACCCCAAACCACACCTTTTGAACCGGCATAAGCGCAACCACGGGTGGTCATTACTCCAGGGATGGATTTAACGTTGGATTTTACGCCGCAATCTGCTTTACCTTCTTCGTAAACGTTTAAGTGTTTGGCACGTTTTTTCTTAGTTTTGTCAGGATAGGTATCTAATACCTCTTGGATTAACTCTTTTCTGTCTTCTACTTGTGACATGGTGTTCTCCACAATATGTGTTTTTTTAGGGAAATTGGGAATGGGGAATTGGGAATGGGGAATGGGAAATTAGAAATCCTTGTCATACTCTCCCCAACCCATCCGTTGCTAACGACTTCCCCACAACTTTATAGAAAGGATAGAAAGGAAGGGCGGGTGGATGCCCACCCTTTGCTGTTCTGCTGCGAGAAGTTGCAGTTATTAGACGGTAGCAGTTACCTTGCCTTGGTCTGCTTCCACGGCTTTCTGGTACTCTTCGTCGCCGCCCAGGATACCGAAATCTACCAACAGTTCCTCTAGTTCGTCCATGGTGATCGGAGTAGGGATAACTAGGTTCTTGTTGTCTTGGATCTTCCGAGCTAGCTGACGATATTCCTCTGCTTGTGGGTGGTTGGGAGAATATTCGATGACGGTCATCCGACGCAGTTCTGCTTCTTGTACTTGCTTGGAGCGAGGGACGAAGTGGATCATCTGGGTGCCGAGGCGACGTGCGAGTTCTTCGATTAATTCGACTTCACACTCAACGTTACGGCTGTTGCAAATCAGACCGCCCAAGCGAACGCCACCGGAGTGAGCGTATTTCAGGATGCCTCGTGCGATGTTGTTGGCGGCGTACATTGCCATCATTTCGCCGGAGGTTACGATGTAGATTTCTTGGGCTTTGCCTTCCCGGATGGGCATGGCGAATCCACCGCAAACAACGTCACCCAATACGTCGTAGGATACTAAGTCAACATCATCGTAGGCACCTTCTTCTTCTAGGAAGTTGATGGCGGTGATGATACCGCGACCGGCGCAACCTACCCCTGGTTCTGGACCGCCGGACTCAACGCACTTGATGCCGTTGTAGCCGGTGAGTAGCACTTCTTCTAGTTCGATGTCTTCTACCGCTCCGCGCTCTGCTGCTAAGTGCAGAATCGTGGTTTGAGCTTTACAGTGAAGCATTAAGCGGGTGGAATCTGCTTTAGGATCGCAACCAACGATCATGATTTTTTGGTCTTCAGACATGGCTGCGAGGGTGTTTTGAGAAGTGGTGGATTTACCGATACCGCCTTTTCCGTAAAATGCAATTTGTCTCATGGTGTTTTTTTTCCCGTGTAATTTACTAGATTTACTTGTTGGCTAGATTATGGAAGAACTTTGTTTGTTGTTGTGGATTTTAACTAGGGTAAAATCCCGCGTAGAACAGGCAGGATGCCTGTTAACCAAGAGTGTCGCCGTTGGGGGCGATCGCTCTTTCCCCCGTTTTTGGTTTGTCATTTCGATTCTCCTCTCTAATTTAGGTAATGGGTGATAGGTAATCGGTGATAGGTAATGGGTAATAAGCTCTCAAAACTTCTTTTCTTTTGCTTATTGCCTCTTGCCTTTTGCCTCTTGCCTTTTGCCTTTTGCCTATTTAAACTGCTTCAACTGTTAAGTTGGGATGTACTTGTTCTTTTAACCGCGCTTCGATCGCGTATTTTAATGTCACCGTGCTGCTGGAACAGGAACCGCAAGCGCCTTGCAAAATTACTTTTACCGTGTCTCCTTCGACATCGAACAGTTCCACTGCCCCGCCATCGGCTGCTAATAAGGGCTTAATTTCTGTTTCTAATACTTGTTGTATTAATGTTATTTTTTGCAGATTGGTTAGGGGTTTGTCTGTTACCGTTGTTACATTTTTGGAATTTTCTTTTTGACTTGCCAGAGTGGTTGCAACGGCCAAACTTGTTTCTTTTTCTGTTTGAACTTCGGCGATGATATCGTCAATATTTGACAGACAAGTCGTGCATCCACCGCCCGCTTTTACATAGTTGGTTACTTGTTCTGCGGTAGTCAGATTATTCTCTTTAACTACTCTTCTAATTTTCGCATCAGTGATGCCAAAACACTTACAAATTAATTCGCCTTCGTCGTCTTCGTGGTTGTCTAAAGGAATGCCTCTGTAGTTAAAAATTGCAGCTTCTAATGCTTCCTGTCCCATCACCGAACAATGCATCTTTTCCTCTGGCAATCCACCCAAAAAATCGGCTATTTCTTTATTAGTTATTTTTAGGGCTTGGTCTAATTTTTTCCCTTTTAGCAGTTCTGTTAAAGCCGATGATGAGGCAATTGCGCTGGCACAACCGAAGGTCTGAAATGTTGCTGCTAAAATCGTATCCGTGGCTACTTGTATTTTTAGATGGAGTCTTAAAGCATCTCCACAAGCTATGCTTCCAACTTCCCCGGTAGCGATTTCTTCCCCTTCTAGAACTGCGGTTATCGTTCCTTGATTTTTGGGGTTATAGAAATGCTCCATTACGCTGTCCGTGTAGTCCCACATGGCTGCTGTTCTCCTTTTTAAGCTTTGTATTAATCTTAGGGTTTTTGAAAGCGGCTTGCAGTAGCGTTTGTTACCGTTTTCAAATTATTTAAAATCTTTTTTTTGGACTTAGTTAACTGCTGCGTTTCTTAATTTCAATATTAGCAGTTATCCGTAATTTTGTCGAGGGGGTAAAACCCCCTTTTTTGACTGTTTTTGTTTTAACTTTTTTTACCTAGCTAAAACGGCCTGTTCTTGAGATTGCAACCAGCCGGCATCATCGCTGTTGAATGGAGACAGAGCCCGCAGGCGATCGATGACACCGGGCATCACGGCTAGAACCTTATCGACTTCAGCTTCCGTGGTATAGCGGGAAAGGCTGAACCTGATGGAACCGTGCAATACAGTATAAGGCAATCCCATCGATCGCAAGACGTGGGACGGTTCCAAAGAACCCGAAGTGCAGGCAGAACCGGAGGAAGCGCAGATGCCGAATTTATTTAACGAAAGCAGGATCGCTTCTCCCTCGATATATTTGAAACCGATGTTGGTCGTATTGGGCAATCGGTTTTTGGTGTCCCCGTTGACTGCTGCTTCTGGGATTAAAGTTAACAGTCCGGTTTCGAGGCGATCGCGCAACCGTTTCTCCTCTTTCACCGAAGGCAAATGCTCTTGTGCCAACTCGGCAGCTTTCCCCAGAGCGATCAGGCCGGGCACGTTTTCCGTACCGCCGCGACGTCCTCTTTCTTGATGACCCCCCACCAGCAGGCCCCGGAACCTCGTCCCCTTGCGAACGTACAAAGCGCCAATACCTTTAGGAGCGTGGATTTTATGACCCGACAGCGCCAGCATATCGATAGTGCTGGCAGCCAGATTCAGAGGAATTTTACCCACCGCTTGCACCGCATCCACATGAAACAGGGCACCATATTCTTTAGCCAACTGTCCGATTTGTTCGATGGGGAAAACAACCCCAGTTTCGTTGTTAGCATACATCACCGACACCAAAGCAGTACCGCCGGTCAGAGATGCTTCCAATTCGTCCAAATCTAACTGTCCTTTAGCGTTCACCGACAAATAAGTAACGCTGTAACCTTGCTTCTCCAACTGCTTGCACATATTCAGCACCGCTGGATGCTCTACCGCAGTCGTAATAATATGGCGTTTGTTCGGTTGTGCCAGGAGGGCCGCCCGGATAGCAGCGTTATCGCCCTCAGTACCGCAAGAAGTGAAAATAATTTCGCTGCTTTCTGCTCCCAGTAAAGATGCAACCTGTTCTCTAGCAGTTCTTACAGCCTTACCTACTTGTCCGCCAAAGGTATGCATGCTGGAGGGGTTGCCGTAGTAGTCGGTTAAATAGGGCAGCATAGCTTCGATTACTTGCGGATCGACTTTGGTGGTGGCGTTGTTATCTAAATATATTGTTTCTGTCATCGTTTTTATTCTTCTGGTTTTTATTTTTCTAAGATTGGTTGGCAAGTATGAGCGTAGCAGTCGAACCAGTGTTCCCAGTAGTTACTGGCAGTTCCTTGGAGTTGAGTTAGCATTTGCTCGTAAGTGTTAAACCACTCTTCCCAATATTCTGTCGTCTCTGTTTTTGCTGTTTCTCGAACTTTAGAGAGCAAACTGTTGTAGTTATTAAACCAATTTTCCCAATAGGTTTTTGGTTTTGGTTGGTTTTTAACTTTCGAGACTAACTCTTGGTAATTGCTCAACCAGTTTTCCCAGTAAGTTTTTGTCGTTAAATAGGAATTGAATTTTACTATTTGATTTAAGGAGTTACTGGGAATACATCCGTGATTAGTCGGACAGGTCCCTCGACATTGGGGCACGCTGTAGTAGCCGGCACAGTCATTACATAATTGGGAATTAATGCTGTATTTCCCGTTAACGAATTCGATAGCTCCTGTAGGGCATTCCGGCAGACAGCGACTACAATTGATGCAACTTCTCGTGATGGTGTATGCCACTTTCTTCCTCCTATTTTTGGGGCTAAGTTGTTAGCAGTTTTACCCAACTAACAACTTGTTTGTAGGGATTTAATTTTTGCTGCTAACGTACTGGTGATAAAATTCGCTTGCCACTTTATCGATGGTGTCGTAAGCTTCAAACGGTTCTACTCCTGCTGCTCGCAATAGCTCTTTGGGGCAGTCGCCAATTTTGGAAGCCAACACTGCTTTGCAATCTGAAACTGCTTCGATGATATTAGCTAGCGTTGCTTCTTCGCCGTATCCACCTTGACAATATAAGTCAACTTTGCGGTGTCCGACAAAAGTAGCAGTGCTTCCGACTACTTCGTAAATTTGGAACTCTTTAGCGTGTCCGAAATGTTGGTTAACGATGCCGCCACCTTTAGTTGCTACAGCAACTAAGATTTTTTCCGTCGCTACGGTTTGGTTCTTTGCTGCTAAGGCTTCTTTTTCTTTCTTCTGTTCGGACTGTTTTTCGGCTATGCCTTCATGTACCTTCTGCCGCGCTTCAAAATTGTACTCTGGCTGCATTTCCAAGAATTTGTCCTTAGTAAATTCTTGAGAGCGATCTTCTCCCAATAACCCCACCGCATCGGCCCGGCATTGACGGCAGTGGCGCATCATCTTCATATTACCGGAGCATTTGTCTTGTAGGTTTTTCAGCTCTTTCGGTGTCGGTCCCCGCTGTCCCGTTAACCCGAAGTGGGTGCCGTGTTCGGGGGCAGAGATTAGGGGCATGATGTTGTGCAGGAAGGCACCTTTAGACCTGATTACTTCGTCAACTTCTGCCAGATGTTCGTCGTTGATGCCCGGAATCATTACCGAATTAACTTTACAGAGAATATCTGCTTCTTGCAGAGCTTGTAAGCCCTCCATTTGGCGTTCGTGGAGGATTTTTACTCCTTCGATGCCGCGATAGCGCTTGCGACGGTAGTGGACCCAGGGGTAAATATGTTCGCCGACCTTGGGATCTACCATGTTAATAGTAATGGTAACGTGATCCACGTTGAGCTGCTTGATTTTGTCCACATAGTCCGGCAGCATTAAACCGTTAGTTGACAAACACAGTTTGATATCTGGGGCCTTGTCCGCTACCAGCTCGAAGGTACGGAAGGTTTTTTCCGGGTTTGCCAGGGGGTCTCCGGGACCGGCTATTCCTAATACCGTCATTTGGGGAATCTTGCCCGCTATTACCAACACTTTGTGGGCCGCTTCTTCGGGAGTTAATAGTTCGCTGACCACTCCGGGACGGCTTTCGTTAGCGCAGTCGTATTTCCGGTTACAATAATTGCACTGGATATTACAGGCCGGGGCTACGGCGACGTGCATCCTTGCGTAGTGATGGTGTGCGTCTTCGCTGTAGCATGGGTGTTTTTCGATGCGCTCTTGTAGTTTTTTGTCCTTAATTTCCTGAGTATTTGTGCTGCTGCACCCGCAGTTCCCTTGACTTTTACTTTTTTTCTTAGGGCTAGTTAATGGCGTTCCCAGGGACTGCGCTTCGGTGACTGCAGTTCCTAATATTGGGTCTTGTGTTTGTAACATTGAATTCCGTTAGTTATTAGTGTTAGCTTTTTGCTTGGGGTTGGACTATTAATTACTTTTTGTTCTTGGCGAACTTTTTTCGTTTTTAATAGCTTTTTCTTCCCCTTTCAGCGATATTGAATTTATAGCACCCGCCTTTTTTTGAGGTTCTTTGCCGCTTGAGGGTTATATTTATTGAGTTTATTAAGGTTCTACTCGCTGCTAGAACCCTTGGTTTTATAGGAAAAAATTTTTTTTTAGGGTGTGGGGGGCTAGTATTTTTCCTTGACGGGGCTAGTATTTTTTTCTGAGGGAACGGGGATTTCTGTACTCACCCTCTATTCCAGTCTGGCTATTAGTTAGAGCTAGTTTTTCAGCCCTACTCTTACTCCTTTTAGCTTGTACTCAAGAAAATTAACCTTTTTCTGCTGTTCCCATAATCAGCTTAAATTTTGTATCAAAATTAACCTTTTTTTAGATGAAAATGAAGGGAAAGCAGTTTGATAGTGGCCTTTCAAACATCTTAATTTGACAGTCAAAGCACTTCAAGGTTTTTTTCTATTAGGCCGAGTCTCTCCTGCTAGAAACGAACGAGACTTCTTTAATCTCAACTTAAATTCAACTTTGTATCCAAACTAACAGTTTTTAAATAAATTCTAGAATGAGCATCTATTACTAATCGGCAAAGTTAAGATAATAATAAGGATAGTTGCTCCTCAAATCCCCAACAAAAATTGATTTTTGTATCCAAATTAACATTTTTTTAAGAAATGGTTTGCTAGAGAGCGGGTCAAGAAACCCGGTTTTTTCAAAAAACCGGGTTTCTGATGGTATTTTTGACTACAGAAATCGACGATCGCTGCCCAAAAAGACTGGAGCAAAAAAAGACTGGAGCAACCAGAGCCGGCCTCCCCAGTGCAGTCACGGAATTCAATTCTGTATCTAGTTTAACATTTTTTAAAAAAAAAGTTTGCTAGAAAATGATGCCGACAGAAGATAAAAGCTCGAAAAAGCTCAAAAGCTTGAATTATCAACGCTTACTGTTTGCTGGCCGTCAAGTAGGTTTGAGTACAAAAGATTCGCTGTCATTAATGCCGCGTAAATCCGGTTAAAATCCCGACTCTGATTGAGGTTAGGATAGAGTACATAAATACTTGCCCCGAGTCTCGTAAATACTCAAACCATTTAGAAAAAATACCAGTACCCACCCTCCGAAAAAATTTTTAAAAGCATTTCCAAGCAAGATTTGATAAGGATCGGTTTATTTGAGTACAACCTTAATAAGTTTAATCAGCATAACTGACAGCCACCAGACAAGATGAGTTAGGGCATCCGCTATAAGGATTAATAACAAATCGTTATTTTCATCCCAAGCTTAATGCTACAACCCATAACAATAGAAAGTAAAAAATGGAGAATCGCTAACGATTCTCTTTTCAACTGGTTCTCTACTCTAAAAGCCGACTTTGAGATTATCTTTGAAAGAGATCCAGCAGCTAGAAATTGGTTGGAAATCCTATTTTGCTACCCCGGTTTCCATGCTTTAGTCTTACATCGTCTGGCAAACTGGGTGCATTCTTACGGAATTGCTTTCATTCCCCGGTTGCTGTCTCATATCGGACGCTTTCTAACCGGCATCGAAATTCATCCAGGTGCAACTATCGGGCGCGGCGTGTTTATAGATCACGGTATGGGAGTAGTTATTGGAGAAACTGCTATTATTGGCGACTACTGCCTCATTTACCAAAATGCTACCCTTGGCGGTACGGGTAAAGAAAGCGGCAAGCGCCATCCCACCTTGGGCAGTCATGTCGTGGTGGGGGCCGGAGCCAAAGTATTAGGTAATATTAATATTGGCGATCGCGTCCGCATCGGCGCCGGTTCCATCGTCCTCCAAGACGTCCCAGAAGATTGCACCGTAGTAGGAATACCCGGTCGCATCGTTTCTTCTCGCACGGGGCACGGCTGTCCCCTCGAACACGCCCAACTGCCCGATGCAGAAGGCCGAGCAATTACAAGTTTAGTCGAAAGATTGGAGCAATTGGAACAACAGATACAGAAATTAGAAAATAGTCGTCGTTAAAATGATGTTTACACCTTCAAATCCTGAAGCTTTGGTCAGCGAGGTAGGTAAAATCTCTCGCAGCGATCGCTGGATCGTCCATCACCGCCTCCAAGAGCTGACCATCTCCTGCTGGTGTCCCGCCGATGGCAGCCTCTGGGTTGAGATCCAGCATGGCATTGATGCCATCCTTCTGCGCAGCATCGTGCAACAACTCGTTGCCTCCCGCCAAGAATTAGTTGACTGGTTGGAGCGCTGCTGGGAAACTAAATCATCCAGTAAGGGCTAATGGCTAATAGAAACAATTAGCAGTTGACAATTAGCATTAGAACATTTCTTGGCAGAAGATAGTCTTACTTTTAAATAAATTTCTCAAGTAAGGTTTCAAATAAAAGCAATTATCTAGCTTGCTTTTGAGGGGAAAAGTTGAATTTTTCTCCTATCTCCCTAAAAGGGTGCTGTCGTGGAATACAATTCTCTGGTAATTAATCATTAATAATTAATAATTATTAATAAATTGCCCGTTCAATTAATTAAGTTGAGGTTATTTAGATGAAAGTTATGTTGCGCCAAGATGCTTCGGGAACCCTAACAGCTTATGTGGCTAAAAAAGATTTAGAAGAAAAAGTCGTGAGCCAAACAGTTAGGGATGACAGTAAAATTTTAACCCTAGCGAATGGTTGGGAATTAGCGATCGCTCCCGAAGAACCCCTAAAGTTACCAACTACTATCGAAGCCAAACGACTGTAATCGAGTTTCCATATTACCAATCCTAACGGTGCGGGCCGACTGGCTCGCACTGTCCTATTTTCTCTAACTAAAATAAGTAAAATTTCTTCTGGATTTTCTGTACAAATTTAAACGTTTTTTAATAAATATTAAAAAAAGTTTAAATAAATTTTCAAATTAGAAGCACTATTGGTATCCAAAAATACTAAAAGTTAAATCTGGGCTTGATAAAAATATTAAACAATCCTTATAAGTGTTGGCAAGCACGCTAAAAACCACGCAGATGCCACAAGTCAATTTCTAGAGCCGGGGTGCTTGCTAAATTAATTATTTAACTGCCCTTTAATTAATCCCACCCAGAGACTATGAACAACACTCAAATACAAAAAATCAAGAGCGCCGAAACAGAAAAATATGACCATTCAACCTCCGTAGCAGATTTAACAGCTTATCGGTGTCAATTAAAGTGCGTTCAAAAAGAAGAAAAGCTACAAACAACTTTAAAAGAATTAGAGCATCTGAAGTTGGCTTTGGATAAAACAGCAATAGTAGCGATCGCCGACGAAAAAGGCATCATTAACTACGTTAACGATAAATTTTGCGCTAGATCCGGCTACCAGCGACAAGAATTAATCGGTCAAAATTATAACTTATTAAATTCTGCCGATCGTTCCCGAGAATTTTTTGAAGATTTGTGGTTAACAATTAGCTCGGGAAAAGTGTGGCAAGGGGAAATAAGAGACCGCAAAAAAAACGGTCAATACTATTGGGTAAATACCACCATAGTTCCATTTTTAAACGAGGAAAATAAACCCTGGCAATATCTAAGCATTCAATTAGAAATAACCGAACGGAAAGAAGCGGAAATTGCTCTAATTGAAAGTTTAAATCGCTATCAAAATTTAGTAAATTCATCTCCAGAAGGCATATTTATAACCGATAGTAACGGCCAATTTATCGAAGCAAACAAGCGCTGGTGCGAAATGACGGGCATGACTTTAGAAGAAGCCAGAAAAAATGGTTGGGCTAAAACTATAGATGCTAAAGAACGAGGTCAAGTTCTAGCAGAATGGTATTTGGGAATCTGGAAAAAGTTACCTTTTCAATCTTGCGAATATTGCTTGCATCGTCCAGACGGCAAAATTATTTCGGTACTCGCTCGAACGGTGGCAGAAACTAATATTGATGGAGAAGTGGTGGGCTATGTGGGAACCATTACCGATATTAGCGATCGCAAACAAGTAGAAGAAAAGTTGCGCCATAACGTCTGGTACGACACCCTAACGGGTTTGCCAAATAGGGCATTATTTTTACAGCAGGTGGAGTCGGCATTATCCAGGACAAATAATTCAGAAAAATTATTTGCGGTATTATTTTTGGATTTGAATAGATTTAAAGTAGTTAACGATAGTTTGGGGCATTTACTGGGCGATCGCCTCTTATGCGAGGTAGCCAAGCGTTTGATAGAAGTAGTATCTAAAAAAGAATTAGTAGCCCGTCTCGGAGGAGATCAATTTTTAATTCTCTTAGAAGATGTTGACTCTTTAAATGCAGTCTTGCAAGTAGCAAACCGCATTCAAAAACAGTTAGCTCAACCTTTATATTTAGAAGAAAATCAAGTATTCACCGGGGCTAGCATTGGCATAGTTTTATGCGGTTCTCAAGAACAAGCAAGTCAAGAAACAGCAATTAAATTTCCCAAAAAGACCGAAAAAACTTGCGTTTTTCCTCACAGCATTTTACCAAATCCCATAACTTACCACGAAAAACCCGAGGAAATCTTACGAGCGGCTCATACTGCCATGTACCGGGCCAAAGAATTAGGAGGAAACAGCCGCTATCTAATCTTTAACCCTCAAATGTACGAACGGGCCGTGGCACTTTTAAACTTAGAAAACGACCTCAGACGTGCGGTGAAAACTTGCGAAGAATTCGTGCTTCACTACCAGCCAATTATCTCTAACGAAACGGGAAAAATCTGCGGCTTTGAAGCCCTAGTGCGCTGGCAACATCCCACTAAAGGATTTATTTCTCCTGGGGAGTTTATTTCCTTGGCAGAGGAAATGGGTTTAATTATTTCCTTGGGAGAATACGTTCTCTCTGAAGCGCTGCTTCAGTTAAAAATTTGGCAAAGCCTAGATGCCAATAGGTCTCTAACCATGAGCGTCAATATTTCTCCCAAACAGCTATCTCACCCAGACTTTTTAGAAAAAATAGATAAAATTTTGCGGGATACGGGAGTAGAAAGTCGCCGGGTTAATTTGGAGATAACCGAAAGTTCTTTGATGGACAACCCGGAAGCTGCAGTGGAAATACTTTTAGAATTAAGAAAGCGAGGAATACGTCTGTCAATAGATGACTTTGGCACGGGTTATTCTTCCCTTTCCCACCTGAGCAAATTTCCTTTAAATACTTTAAAAATAGACCGTTCTTTTGTCAAACAAATGGGGGAAAGAGGAGAAAATAGTTCGATGATTTGGACTATTGTAACTTTAGCTCACAATTTGGGTTTAGATGTGGTGGCTGAAGGCGTGGAAACAAATTTGCAGTTGGAGTTATTAACAAAATTGCGCTGCGAAAAAGTTCAAGGATACTTTTTCTCTGCCCCTGTAGAAGCGGAGGCGGCCGCTGCTTTGTTAGCTGTTAGCGCCCAGAAACAACAACAGGAAAAAAACAGCGGGTCGGAGAGTAATTTGCTGGTTCGCGATCGCCTCGCTGGTAACTTTCCGGAGCCCTTTGCCCAGAAGGAACGTTTGTTCAAGCGCCGTCTGGCTAACAAAATTCGCAATTACCTGGATTTTAATAGCATCGTTAAAACGACGGTTAACGAACTCCGCCACTTGATGCAGGCAGACTGCTGTCAGTTTCTCTGGTATCGCGACGACCTCCAAGCGCCGATCTTCGAACCGATGCGGAAAACTTGCCAGTTAGAGGCAGTTTGCGAGGGTTGCCTTCAACCTTCTACTCCCAGTATTGCGGTGGTAGGAGAGGTTTTACTCGAAAACGGTTGGCTTCGCATCGATGATGTAGCTCGCGATCGCCAATTAGATAGCGATGGACGGGATTATTTATTGTCTAAAGGTTTGAAGTCTTTGTTAGCTTATACCGTTCGTCCTAATTTCGGCTCCACGGCCGTGATTGTTTGCGAGCGATCGAGCGATCGCCGACCTTGGTTGGATGAGGAGGTGGAACTCTTGGCAGAGTTGTCAGACCAGTTAGCTCTGGCGATCGATTATGGTAAGCTCTATCAAGAGAGGCAAGAGGCAATAGGCAAGAGGCAATAGGCAAGAGGCAGGAGGGAAGAAATTACGTTTTTCTGAATTGCGATCGCTTATCAATTAAGAAACCCGGTATGCATGAAAAAACCGGGTTTCTGGGCTACTTTTCAACGCTCCACCCAACCTACAATTGTTAATTATTAATTGTTAATTACCATGACTGACGTTATTTTTTACGAAAAACCGGGTTGTATCAACAACACCAAGCAGAAAGCTCTTTTACAAGAGGCAGGCCATCGAGTGGAAGCTCGTAGTTTATTGACAACTGCTTGGACTCCAGAGGATTTGCGTCCTTTTTTTGGTTCTCGACCTGTAGCAGAATGGTTTAATCCTTCTGCCCCCAGAATTAAGTCGGGAGAAGTTGACCCTAGTACGTTAGATGAAGCAACTGCTTTATCTTTAATGATTGCCGATCCGCTTTTAATTCGCCGTCCTCTGATTCGAGTGGGAGGCGATCGCGAGGTGGGATTCGATTTGGAAAAAATCGATAGGTGGATCGGTTTAAATCCTGCCAAGGATACTGTTGGGGATTTGGAAACTTGTCCTCGTTCTCAGTAGGACAGGCATCTTGCCTGTCCATGACTTTAGTCATTTGCCATGACGATGCCTACGACTAAAGTCGTTACTACGAACTTTCTTTACGACTCAAGTCGTTACTACGAA
>CAZUCT010000069.1:24729-27316 GCA_964619285.1 uncultured bacterium
GACTAAAGTCGTTACTACGAACTTTCTTTACGACTCAAGTCGTTACTACGAACTTGGAGGTTAACAATGAATTATTTTTCGCTGCCGGCGGATGATTTGCCGCCTACCGAGAGTACGATTTCCGATCGCTTTTTAACTCGCGAACTCGAAGTCTGTTTGAAAGAATACTTCGATGCCGAATGCGATCGCCACGATTCTCGCTTGGATAACAATGGTAGCGCCCTGGGACCTTTATTGTCTCAATGTCAGTGGCATATTACCACCAATGCCGACATGACTGCTTTGGTCATTAGGTCTCCTAATACAGTTACTAACTGGAGGATTTTAGACAATATCATCGAAATTGCTCCTTTATTGGAGAAGTTAGCGATCGCCAAAATTCGCATTTTTTCTCCCCTCGACACCGAGCCCCCTTTAGAAGTAAGAGTCTCGGAAATAGACGTTTATAAATATAGCAACCCTATTTAAGTTTTGTCAGAACCACCTCCGATTTTTAGTTCGGGGGGAATAGGTAATTGCCTTCTTATTACCTTACTTACTCGCTCCCGACTTGCCTTTTCTTTACCCTCGGTACCGGAGCCCGTTTTACTTTTTTTCTTCCCTCGGTACCGGAGACCGCTTCTTTTTGTTATAAATATTTTGGATGAAAAAATTAACTCAAACTTATGCGATCGCGGCTCCGATCGATGGCCTCCTTCCCTGTTTATTAGGTATTTATGGCCGTTAAAGGCATCTGGCATTGCCTACCATAAAACGTTTAAATATTGAGTAATTATGCGCACCATTTTTCCTATTATTCCCAAGTCATAAAAGCAAATATTAAGACATTATAAAAAGGCTCGACACGAACAGAATTTAAAAAAAAGTTATGCAAAACTAAGAACTAACCAGATCGATAACATTGCGTTATGGCTTATACAATTTCCAGCGATTGCGATAGATGTGGTACTTGCCTGCCCGAATGTCCCAGGGGTGCAATTCAAATAGAAGAGGAAGAATATTGGATCGAACCGGGGCTGTGCAATAACTGCGAAGACAACCCAGAAGGACCTCAGTGCGTTACTAAATGCCCCATTAGCCTTCCGGTTCCTTTGCAGGCAAAAAAAGGCAGATATAAAGTCGATACTAGAATAGCCAGCGACATTAACCTTTTTGCCAACGGTTTAAGCAACCCCTTTGCCTCCTCAATGGTAATTTGGGAAGGTTGCAATCTATTAGCCCAGCGGGAATCTTTACCCTGGCAAACAGACAGTAATAACCGACTTTATTACGAACAACAAGTCAAACAAGGCAGAGGCTCTATGACCTTCCGACTAACTCAAAATCTCGACTCCGATCCGCCGAATACTACCAACTATGAAACAGACATTGCTGCTTTAGAAAACTTTAATATTAGGGCTGCTTGCTTGCATCTAGTCTATGCAGCTTATGCAACCAACTTAGACAAACCCTGGGAAGAAGAATTTTTCATCGACGATCGCCAAATCGAAAAATATTTAGGCTTAGACAAACGCAAAGACTTAAGCAAAGCAGCCAAGCTTACCCTCATCAAAGATCTCGCCCAGCAACCTTGCAAAATAACCGCTACTATTAATTGGCCCCAGCAAGGCAAAGTCAAAGGTTTTTCTGTAGAAGAAAGCCGACTGTGGCATCTCCTACAAATTAAACACCACTTTCAAAAAGACGAACTAGATAACAAACATCTAGTGGGCTTAACTTTTCGAGTACGTCCCGGTTTGTGGGCTAAATATTTTTTAAACAAGGAAGGTTACAAAGAGCATATTGCCTTTTATCAGTATGGAAGTTTCCCCAAATTTTTGTTAAATACAATAACGACAATTTGGCAGCAACACGAAGGGGCGGCGCGGCTGATGTTGTGGTTGTTGTTTAAACTGAAAATGGGCATCAAACAAAGCATTACCGTTCCTACGTTAATGCGAGTTGCCTACGGTCAAGAAAAAGTCAATTTAGCCAGCTCCCACAGAGAAACTCGAAAGCGGTTATTGCGAACTTTTGAAAGCGATTTAGAAGTCCTCAACCATTATGGAATCAAACCCGTTTTCGATCCAGTTACTTACGGACCGGAAATTCAACCTTTGTGGGCCAAATTAGCCGATCTTCCAGACGATGCCGAGGATGCCTTAGACTTTTGGATTAACGATGGGAGTAGCGATCGCCGCTTGACGGACTCGGGGCCTCGGGGCAAATGGAATTTATTAATGAAAGCTCGCATTTCCTGTTTCCAATTACCGCAAGATTGGCAAGAACAACTGGCTAATTTTGAAGCGAAAAGACAGCAAAAAAGGAGTAAAAAGAAAAAATCGACCAAGACGGTCAAAATAGGAATTTCTAGCGAAGAAATTCTCCTCGCTAGAAAACAACAGGGAATCAGTCAAAGAAGTCTGGCACAAATGACTGGAAAAAGCCAAAGCTGGGTTCGAGATTTAGAGAACGGTCGTCTATCTCCCAAACCAGAAGACCAAGCAAAATTGCGTCAACTTTTAGATTTAGGTAATGGCTAATAAAGTTCGTAGTTCGTAGTAATCGCTTCAGCGATTAAAAGTTCGTAGTAATCGCTTCAGCGATT
>CAZUCT010000070.1:0-904 GCA_964619285.1 uncultured bacterium
CGCTTCAGCGATTGTTCGTAGTAATCGCTTCAGCGATTGTTCGTAGTAATCGCTAAAGCGATTACTACGAACGTTTATTCAACAGATTAAACTTGTGGAGAATGGCCGCATTTTCGGGAGTTAATAAAGTTTGGAGTTCGGTGACTTCTTTAAGCAATTGCATTTCCCGATCGCACTCTTGTTGTAAAATTTTCAGGTAGCGATCGCGCTGTGGTTCGCTAGTAGCATTTTTTAACATCTGAATCGCTAAATTAATATTAGATACGGGGTCGGAAATATTGGCAATTAACTTATTTAACAACTCCTCTTTAAGATTTGCCAGTTGTTGGCTGCCTTCTATTTTGAGGAGAGCTTGTTGAATTTGTTGGCTCAACTCTTCGGCTTTTTCCCGTTCTAACTTTAGCCTTTCGAGGTGGGCGGCTTCTCTTTGAAAGCGAATTTCAACTGCTTTTAGAACCTCCTCTGCAGTGAAAGGTTTAGTTAAATAATCGTCGGCCCCCAACTCCATGCCTTGACGGAGATCCGTCCGTTCCACTTTAGCAGTTAAAAAGATAAAAGGAATAGTAGCAGTAGCATTATTTTCTCGCAAAGCAGCCAGCACTTCATAACCGTCTATTTCTGGCATCATTACGTCGCAAATAATCAAATCTGGGAGAGCAGTTTTGGCTAATTGCAATCCTATTCGACCGTTTTCTGCCGCTAATACTCGATAATCTGAAAGTTCGAGAATTTGTTGGATATTATTGCGAACTTGTGGTTCGTCTTCGATAACTAAAATTGTTTTTGTTTGACTTTCCATCGGTTTGTATTAATTAACAGCTATAGTAGAAAAGTAGTTTGGGTGGAGCGAAGCGCAACCCAACATCTTCGTTGGGTTCCGTTTCACGGAGCCCGACCTACAATT
>CAZUCT010000070.1:1004-5710 GCA_964619285.1 uncultured bacterium
AGTAGTGCTAGCACTTTACTAATTCGTTGGGTTCCGTTTCACTCCACCTAACCTATAGTTAGTAGTGCTAGCACTTTACTAATTCGTTGGGTTCCGTTTCACTCCACCTAACCTACAATTAATAGAGTGCGCACTGCGCACCTTACTAATTAACAATTAACAAAAGAAATAGTAACAGTAAAAGTAGTACCTTTGCCAACCTCGCTTTCTACTGTAACATCTCCACCGTGCAATTGGGCGCATTTTTTAACGATAGATAATCCCAAACCGGTTCCCTGAATTGTGCCTACATTTTTGGCGCGGTGGAAAGACTCGAATAGTCGCTTTTGGTCTTCTGGGGGGATGCCGATGCCGCTGTCTTTGACCTTGAAAATAGCGCCGTCTTCGGCGAGGGTGAGGGTAAAATTAACTTCGCCGCCATCGGGGGAATATTTAATGGCATTAGAAAGTAAATTAGTTAAAACTTGCCGCAACAATTTTTCATCAAGAGTTGCCAGGGTATTATCGGCGGTGCAATTATAGGTAAAAACGAGGCTATGGTCGGAAGCACCGAACTGCATTTCATTAACTAAATTTTCGCAGAAGCTAACTAAATCGATAAGCGCGGGTTGAAATTGCAGCTTGCCCGCTTCTGCTTGGTTGAGGAGGAGAATTTCATCTAACAGTTTAGTGGTGTGTCCGACGTAGGTTTCGATTCTGTTTAAATGTTCTAATTTTTGTTCGTCAGATAGCTTTTTAGCAAAGGTTTTGAGAATGCCCACGGAAGAAGAAATGACCGTTAAGGGGGTTCTAAATTCGTGGGAAGTCATGGAAATCAAGCGAGATTTTAGTTGGTTTAATTCTGTTTCTTTATCAAGGGCAGTTTGAATCTCTATTTCTACTTGCTTGCGATTAGAAATATCTCGATAAAGCCAGAGGTTGCCGTAGAATTTTTCCGAGACGGTAACGGGGATATAATCTCTTTCTAAAGTGCGTCCGTCGCGCAGTTGAAGTTCTTCGTTGAGTATGGGGATTTTTGGCTGTAAAGTTTCTGCTATTCTGGCGATAAATTCATCGGGGTTGAGAAACAGTTCTTTAGCTGCACTGGCAGCATCGGCGCAGAGCGTTCCAATTAAGGTTTCTGGGGGAAAGGGCAGGGCGAAAATATTGCAAAATTCCTGATTGACTAGGGTAATATAACCCTTCTCATTTTCGACCAAAATTCCGGCTTTAATATTTTGAATTAATCCCCGGAGTTGTGGTAAAGATATTTCTAATTCTGCAGTCCGTTCTTTAACTCGTTCTTCCAGATTTTCGTTTAATTGTTCTACGCGATTTTGTTCTTTTTGACTTTCGGTATTTTCCAGATTTAACTGTTGATTTGCTCGCTCTAACTCGGTAAAACTTTTTTGGATATAAGCAGCCACGATTTGAAAAATATCCACCAGTTTTTTCAGTTCTAAGGCTAATTTTTTCTGCTTTTTAAATTGGATTCCTTGTAACAGTTTTTCTGGCAGTTGCCGGGTAGCGATTGCTAAATTTTCGATGGGTTCTAAAAGCTTTCTACTGATAAAAATGGCGCTGAATATCGCCAAATAACCCATTAATAAAATCCTTCCCAGGTGATGAATTAAGCTTTCTTTGAGAGAAAAATTTTTAGCAAATTGACTGCCGCCAAGGGTTCTCAAAATCGGCAGATAACTCAGCAACAAACAGGCAACTAAAACGTTAAAAATCCCGTTAACCGGCTGCTTGAATAAAACCGGCCAAACTTTGCTGCTTTCCACTTGCATCCCTACTCCGTAGAAGAAAAAAATTAAGGGCATTCCGAGACAAACCCAGTAAATTCCATCTAGCAATAATAAACTGTATCCTTTGCGCTGCCTTAACAAACCAACAAATACAGCTTCCGAGGTAAAAATAATCATCGCGTAAGGATGTCCCCACAGTAAAAAGGTATAGCTACTGGCAATAGTGGCGGCTAATATTCCCCAAAAAGTGCCGTAAAGTTCGATAATAATAAAAACCGCAATACTGCCAAAGATAAAGTCTATTCCAAATAATAAAGGCAAGTGCCAGTAGTTTCCTAATACTGCCAAAACTAATAAAGTTATTAAAGCCAAGTTGCCGGTAGAAAAGATGGGAGTGGGTAAGTTGGATAGCAGTCGTTTGGTGGAGTTAATTCTTTTGGCTTTCATTTTTTTTACTATTTTTTGAGTTTTTAGGGTTGCTTTTGTAACAAATGTTACGCTTTTCCCTAAGAGCGTTTTTTGCTTAGAGGACGGGTAAAGAAACCCGGTTTTTTCAAAAAACCTGGTTTCTGGGGTACCAAAAAACCAGCTTTGTTGAAAATACAAGACCTGCTTTTTAGAACCGAGTTTCGGAGTTCCATAGGCTTGAAACCAATTCTAACACGAGGTTTTCTAAAAAAAAGCTAAGGGTACGCTATGTTACCCTTAGCTAAATTTTTTTGGTTGTAAGGGTACGCTATGTTACCCTTAGCTAGTTTGTAGTAATCGCTTTAGCGATGGAGGTGTTTTAACCCACATTCCGCACTTCAAAATGTAGCATAAAAGTAGTATGGGCTGAGTCGGAAATTTGTTAAGTATTAATACATAGAGTCCCAACAAATTGAAGGGGTGGGACATTCAACTTGAAAAAAGCGAAGGCGTTGCCTTGCGGATGCAATATCGCCGAAAATACAGCAGTATGTAAAGAAGAAAAAAGGAGAGTTTTAATGTAATAATAAAAATATTGCAAAAATGAAGGAAAAGCCAGAAAAATGTCAGTAGAAATCAAAAACTTAGACCATTTAGGGCTAGTAGCCGGGATAATAGATGAAATAGGAATAGTCGAAAAAATCAATGCATTAATAGGAGAAAAAAAGACCGAAAAAATCAGTGCGGGTAAAGTAGTAAAGGCGATGATTTTAAGTGGAATGGGGTTAGTGTCATCCCCCCTCTATATATTCAAAGACTTTTTTGAAGGAAAAGCAGCAGAACATTTATTGGGACAAGAAATAAAAGCAGAGTATTTGAATGATGATAGACTGGGAAGAGTATTAGATAAAATGTATGAACTGGGCTTAAATCAAATATTTATGCTCGTGGTAATAGAAATTCTTAAAAAATATCAATTAAAATTAGATGCAGTTCACCTAGACTCAAGGGAGGTTCGCGTTCATGGAGAATATAAGAATTCAGGAGAAAATCAGACCATAAAAATTATCCACGGATACTCAAGAGACGGGAGACCAGATTTAAAACAATTTATAATAGAATTAATCTGTACTGCCGATGGAGATATACCTTTGTGGATGAAAATATGTAGTGGTAACTCTTCAGACCAAAAGGAATTTGGTGGGGCGATGATATAGTTCAAAAAACAACTGCAATTTGACAGTTTGATGGTAGCTGACAGTGCTTTTTATACCCAAGAAAATTTACAAATAACCAAGGACATAAAATGGTTAAGTAGAGTGCCATTGAAAATCAAAGCAGCTAATGAATTAGTACATTATGAAGATAATAAGGATTTAACTAAAAGTCAAATCAGGGGCTATAGCTATCTGGAAGTATTGAAAACTTATGGAGTGGTGAAACAAAGATGGCTATTAGTTGAGAGTGAAAAAAGAAGAGAGTCAGACTTAAAAAAATTAGAAAAAAACATCAAAAAAGATTGGGAAGCCTCCCAAAAAAAGCTTCGAGAATTAAGCAGCCAAAGGTTTGCCTGCACTGCAGATGCCCAAAAAGCAGCTTCTCGCCTGTTAAAAAAATCCAAATACCACGAACTGACAGATTTAAAAGTAAGCGAAGTTAAGTCCTCAAAAACTTCAGACTCATTAAAATATAAAATTGAAGCTACAGTGGTTACTTGTGAAGAAAAAGTAGCTATCGAAAAACGAAGCGCCGGACGATTTATCTTGGCTACTAATGTTTTAAATACCTCAGAATTAACCACAGAATAAATGCTCTTTAAATACAAGGAGCAACAGTCAGTAGAGCGTGGTTTTAGTTTCCTGAAAGACCCGATGTTTTTAACTGATAGCGTCTTTCTTAAATCGGCAAAACGTATTGAGTCTTTAGGGTTAATCATGGGCTTATGTTTGCTGGTTTATACACTGGGGCAACGACAACTTCGGCCAACTTTAAAACGGATGAAAACTGGGGTTAAAAACCAGTTAGGTCGTCTGACGGATAGACCGACTTTGCGATGGATATTTCAGTGTTTTCAATCCGTTCATGTCTTCGTTATTGAAGGGGTTAAACAGGTATCCAATTTAACTAATGACCGATTACATTTACTCAAGTTTTTTCCCAAACCCGGCCAAAGTTATTACCTTCTTGTTTAGCCAAAATAATCTTTCAAAGCTAGTTCAAATTTAATCCAATAGCCTTCAATTTAATCGGGTTTTTCTCCGACTCAACCCCCTAAGTCACATCTTGGGTTTGAGTAGTTTTTATTGGCCATACTCCAACCCCTTTTTCGAGCTCGCGTCCACATACCGCCAATTTGCCGGGACTCCATGTATTAATACCTAACCAATTTCCGACTCATCCCATACTACTTTTTTATGCTACATTTTGAAGTGCGGAATGTGGGTTTTAAATAAATCGCGCTCCGCGATTACTGCGAACGTTTCTATCGCTAAAGCGATTACTACGAACGTTTTTATCGCTAAAGCGATTACTGCGAACGTTTCTATCGCTAAAGCGATTACTACGAAC
>CAZUCT010000070.1:5810-22503 GCA_964619285.1 uncultured bacterium
TATCGCTAAAGCGATTACTACGAACGTTTCTATCGCTAAAGCGATTACTACGAACTGCTATAAGGAATAGTTACGGTAAAAGTGGTTCTC
The DNA here is from genome assembly GCA_964619285.1 of uncultured bacterium. Lineage (GTDB taxonomy): Bacteria > Cyanobacteriota > Cyanobacteriia > Cyanobacteriales > Microcoleaceae > CALKCV01. The sequence goes on from CAZUCT010000070.1 coordinate 5,901, forward strand.
TGTCCGAGTTGGCTGGTAAAATTAATTTCTCCTCCGTGTAATTCGACGCATTTTTTGACGATAACTAAACCTAAACCGGTACCTTGAATTGTTTCGACGTTGGTTGCCCGGTGGAAGGATTCAAATAGGTGTTTTTGGTCTTCTTCGGGAATGCCGATGCCGCTGTCTTGAACTTGGAAAATTAGCTTGTTTTCGACGGCGCTTAAATCAAATTTAATCTCTCCCCCATCGGGAGAATATTTAATCGCATTAGAAAGCAAATTAATTAGAATTTGTTGCAGCAGTTTGAGGTCTAATTCTGCTTCTGTTTCTGGGGGGCAATTGCTGGTAAAATTAATAACGTGGTTTTTGGTACTGGTCTGCATTTCTTGGGTTAAATTTTTGCAGTAATTAACCGCATTAGTTCGTTGGGGATTAAAGGGAATATTTCCCGCTTCTGCCCGGTTTAATAAAAGAATGTCGTCTAATAGCCTGGTGGTATGTTTGACGTAGGTTTCGATAGTGTTTAAGTAGGTCATTCTTTTTTCGTCGGTGAGCTTGCTATTAAAAGTTTTCATAATACCGGCGGAGGAAGAAATGACCGATAGGGGGGTTCTAAATTCGTGGGAAGTCATGGAGATAAAACGGGATTTTAGCTCGCCGAGTTCTTTTTCTCTGGCGAGGGCGTTGCGAATGTCTTCTTCGGCTTGTTTGCGATCGCTGATATCTTCTAACACGGCAATAAAATAATCTCGCTCTTTCGACGAACCCCGAACCACGGACGCAGTAATTTTGCCCCACAAAACAGAACCGTCTTTATGGAGATAGCGCTTTTCCCGGGAAAAAGTCTCTATTTCTCCGTTTAAGATTTTCTCCAAAAAATCTATGTCGAGCTGCCAATCTTTGAGGTAGGTAATTTCTGACATAGTTTTAGCTAGTATTTCCTTTTCGCTATAACCTAACATCTGACAAATAGACTGGTTGACTTGGAGGAAGCGCCCGTCTAAAGCGACGCGGGCAATGCCTATGGCAGCTTGCTCGAAAATAGCTCGAAATTGGGCCTCGCGGTGGCGTATTATTTCTTGAATTTTGAGCTTTTCCGTAATATCCTGGCAGACGCAAATCAGGGTTCCATCTTCTGTTAAAGTCAGAGAAAGTTCTTCGATAAAATTAGTACCGTTTTTGCGCCGGGCGATCGCTTCCCCCCGCCAATATTTTTGTTTTGCCAGCACGGGAAATACTTCTTTTTCCAAGCGGTTAATTTCTGAGGCGGCATAAACTTCTCGCCAAGTTTTACCGATTAATTCGGCGGCATTTTCACAGCCAAAGAGCGTCCCGTGAGCTTGGTTGACATAGATATATTTATCCTCTTGGAGAATGGCGATGCCGTCTCCGCTGGCTTCGATCGCCGCTAGCTGTTGTTGCAGTTTTTCCTCGGCTTGTTTGCGCTCCGTAATGTCTTCGTAACTCCCCAAAATTCCTACCACTTTACCGCTGGCATCGTGGAAAGGAATTTTATTAGTATCGACCCAAATTGTCTGACCCTTAGAAGTACGCTGGGTTTCGATAATGTGATACTCTGCTCTATCGAACTTCATTACGCGGCGATCGCATTCTCGGTACCAGTCCGCCTCTTCCTTCGTCCAGGGCAAGTCGCAATCGGTTTGACCCACAATTTCTGTAGTTGTTTTCAGACCGGCAGCTTTGGCAAAGTTTTGATTGCAGCCCAAAAAAACCGAATTAACATCCTTCCAAAAAATGTAGTGGGGAATGCTATCCATAACTAGCTGTAATAATTCTTTGGACTCTAACAGTTTTTCTTCGGCATTTTTGCGCTCTGTAATATCAATTCTAATTGCCAAATATTGCTCCGGCTGCCCCAGCTCGTCTAAAAAGGGAACGATAATGCTATCCACCCAGTAAAAACTGCCATCTTTTCTTTTATTTTTAATTTCCCCGCGCCAAATTGTTCCTCCAGAAATAGTCGCCCACATTTCTTTAAAGAAAGTTTGAGGATGAGAGCCGGAGTTAACTAAGCTGTGAGTTTTACCGATTAATTCTTCCGGTAGGTGCTGGGAAACTTCGCAGAATTTCTCGTTAACATAAGTAATAATTCCCAGGGCATCGGTTATCGCAATTAAAGCGAATTGGTCTAAAGCTTGTTTGTGATAGCTCAATTCTTGCAATACCTCGTTGAGGCGGCTTTCAGTTTCCTTGCGTTCGGTGATATTTCTAAAAATGCCTCGGGTGGCAACGGGTTTTCCATTTTCGTAGCGACAATTGATATTTCCTTCTAAGATAATTTCCCTGCCATCTTTAGTTATAAAAGGAATTTCTAACCTTTCGATTTTATTTAACTTTCCTGTCTTGAATTTACTTAAAATTTCCCGAAAAATTGCTCGATGTTTTTCCGCGATAATCTCGAAAAAAGACAGGTTATAAATCTCGCTTTCTTGATAACCTAAAGTTTCGCACCAAGCCCGATTAGCGTAGAGAATTTTTCCCGCTTCTAAGGAAACGCTTTGAATCAAATCGTTAAGGTTTTCAAACAGATCGCGCAAGACTTCTTGACTCTCCACCAGGGCAGTTTCGATCTGTTGGCGTTGAAGAATTTCTGCTTTGAGTTGTTGGTTGCTTTGCTGTAACTCGGCGGTACGTTGTTCTACCCTCTCTTCGAGTTTCACATTGAGTTGTTGCAACACTAGCTCTGCCTCTTTGCGCTGGGTAATATCCATAGCAGTTCCCACATAACCGACAATCTGTCCGCGATCGTCGAGTTGGGGAACGGACTGACCGAGAACCCAAACGCAGCTACCGTCGCCGCGAAGGAAACGATGCTCGGAACGAAAGATAGCTCCAGTTTGGAGGGCTAAGTCTAACTCTGCTAAGACGCGATCGCGGTCTTCTGGCTCCAGATGCTGCATCCACCCCCGACCCAAGATTTGATAGGGTAAAAGCCCCGTCAACTGACAAGCGAGGTCGTTGGCATAGTTGCAATTGCCCGACAAATCGTGGTGAAAGATACCCACCGGGGCGCTTTCGGCTAGGGTAACGTAGGTGGTTTCGCTCCGAACCAGGGCGGTTTCTGCATGGCGGCGATCGCTAATATCGATGCCCGTGCTGACGGTATATTCCACCTTGCCCCCAGCATCGGTTAAGCCCGTATTCGACCAAGCAATTAAACGGCGGCTGCCAGTTTTCGTCACCCAAGAATTTTCGTACTGGTTGGGGAAGTCGCCCGCCACCAACTGCCCCCAAACTCCTTTAACGGACTCCGCTTCCTCCGGAAGCAGCAGAAAATCCCAGAAGCAGCGCCCGAAAACCTCGTCAAATTTGTAACCGGTAATTTGCTCGCAGGCTTTGTTAAAGCGGACAATGCGCCCTTCCTTGTTTAAGACCACGATGAGGGCCCCGGCGACGTTCAAGATTGCCGAGAGCAAGTTTCGTTCTTGGGTGAGAGTGCTTTCTGCCCGTTGGCGTTCCGCCACTTCGCCCCGAGACTGGCGGTGTAGGTTAGATTGCTGGATGGCAATAGCGACCTGGGTTGCTAATTTTTGCAGCAATTGAACTTCCTGGGGCTGCCACTCCCGGGTTGTCGTCGTTTGGCTGGCATTCATCAACCCCCAGAGGTAATTAGACCGAGTGCCGTCTTCCGCTTCTGCGCTCATGAGAACGGGCACGAGGATTTTGGCGCGAATGCCCAGGGTTTCCAGTAGCTCGACGTGACAGGGGGCCATGTCGCTGGCGTAGATATCGTTAACTACCCGCAGGCGACCGTTTTGGTAAGCCTCGACCCAAGTGGGGGCAAAACAGGGGTCGTGGCTCTTTTTTCCGATGAGGGGTTTGCTCCCTTCCTTGACATCTTCGGCAACCACTACGCCGCTCCAGTCGGGGTCGAAGCGGTAAATAAAGACGCGATCGCATCCCAAAAACTCCCGCACTTCGCTGACTGTAGTTTCCAGAATATCTTTTAGTTCCAGGGAGGCTCGCATCTGGGAGGAAATTTTTAGCAACAGGCGATCGCATCTGGCTTGTTGTTCCAGTTCCCGAGTCCGCTTTTGCACTTGGGATTCTAATTCGATGTTCTGTCTTTCTAAAACGTGGAGTTTTTCCGTTTCTAACTCGGAGACTTTACCCTGTAACAAGCGAATAGTCCGATACATGGCGCTCGGGCTAATGGCTTTTAAAATATGTTGGCGTGCGATAGTTCCCATAATTTCTCCTCCATCATTGATAACTGTCAAACAGGGAGTTCTGTTTTGCTGTAAAAGCTGGTTTGCCTCCCACAAGCTAGCTTGTGGGGGAACGGTAACGGGGGCGATCGCTACTTCCCCCACGGCCACTTCCGCCAAATTTTGCCCCAAAGCGAGGCAGCGCAGCAGTTCCCGTTCCGTGAAAATTCCCGTTGCTGAATCTGTCTCTGGGACGACGGCGGCGCAACAGACTCCCCGTTCTGCCATTAAGCGAACCGTCTCCAGCACCGAGGCTGCGGGGGAAACTTGAAGAGTTTGGCGCTCCATCGCTTCCGCTACAGTAGTAAGCTGGAGGAAGTTGGCCGGTTGCAGGGCTTCGTGGATAAAGGCCGGGGTAGCCAAACCGACGCTGCGTTTGAGTTCGTCCACAGCGGGGAAGTGGCAGATATCCTCGCGGCGGCAAAGGTTTAAAATAGCACAAATATCTTCGAGTTGGGATTTATCGATGGTTATCGGCTCTCGGGTCATTACCTCGCCGACGGCAGTTGTTTCTAAGTCGAGCTCCCTGACGGCAACTCCCACTAGCTCCGTAGTAGCGAAAGTTCCCACTAACTGTTCTCCATCGACAATTAAAATGCAACTGGCCCGCTCTAGGTTTTTTGCTCTCTCCCAGCGATCGCCCTCCTCTGGCAGAATATCGGTTTGCTCAGAAGCATTCATTAACGAGATTACCTCCGCCAGAGGCGTCTCTGGGGAGACGGTAAGGGGTATCGCTAGTAGCTCTTCCAGTTCTTTTTTAGATAGCATGGTTTGACAATTAACAATTAACAATTAACAATTGGCAATTAACAATTGAGTTTTTTTGTAGGTTGGGTGGAGTGAAGCGTAACCCAACATCTTCCATATGAGAGGCTGCTGATGTTGGGTTCCACTCCGTTGCACCCAACCTACTTTTCTACTAGGTTTTTTGCTCTCTCCCAGCGATCGCCCTCCTCTGGCAGAATATCGGTTTGCTCAGAAGCATTCATTAACGAGATTACCTCCGCCAGAGGCGTCTCTGGGGAGACGGTAAGGGGTATCGCTAGTAGCTCTTCCAGTTCTTTTTTAGATAGCATGGTTTGACAATTAACAATTAACAATTAACAATTGGCAATTAACAATTGAGTTTTTTTGTAGGTTGGGTGGAGTGAAGCGTAACCCAACATCTTCCATATGAGAGGCTGCTGATGTTGGGTTCCACTCCGTTGCACCCAACCTACTTTTCTACTTTTCTACTCAATTGTTATCTCAGAAACCCGGTTTTTTGGACAATACCTTCGCCATTTTTTTGTAGGTCGGGCTCCGCGAACCTCCACCCAACGTTTTTGTTGGGTTTCACTCCGGTCCGCACAACCTACTTTTTAAAGTATTTTTATTTTGGCGAAGGTATTGTTGGCAAAACCGGGTTTCTTGGCCCTCTAGAACTCGCTCAGACAGCTAGGCAAAGTTACCGAGACAATAGTTTCTTCTTCTTGTCTGTCAACCGCTAGCTCGCCCCCATAGACTTTGACCATAGTTTGGCAAATTGCCAATCCCAGGCCCGACCCCTGTTGTTCGTACAGTTTTCGCTCGAATTGCATTAATGCCCCCACTTTAGCAAATTGTTCGGCGTTCATGCCCCGCCCGCGATCGATAACCTGAAGGTGGAAGGTACGCTCTTTGAGCTTGCTGATAATTTTTATTGGGGTTCCCGGGTCTGAAAATTTGATAGCGTTATCCGTTAATTCCTCAATTAATTTGCAGATATGCTTCTGAGAAATTAGCAGCAAGGCATCTTCTAAATCTAAGTGTAAATCTTCTTCCCTGCCGACCCTTTTGACTTTATTAAAAGCAGTGGCCCTGATGAGGTCTTTGACAAAACATTTATCGGCATCTTCGAGGAAAGATTTGTGTTTTACCGGGTCCGTTGCCACGGTTTCTAAATAAGCGTAAAGCAAGAAATTCTTGGTCATGCGATAGAGGCGTTCCCCGGAGGTTTTAATATTTTCTGCCATTTCCCGGATTTCTTCAGGTTCCAGGCAATCTGCAAATTCTTCCAGAAAAGAAGCGCCGCTAATAATGCCGTTTAAAGGAGTATTTAACTCGTGGGGCAGGTGGTAAGTAATATTGGTACGGAGTTCTTGAATTTGTCCTTGAGCTTTCCGTTCCACTACCAATTTTTTCTCTAACCTAGCGGTCACGGCGTTTAATATTTCTTCCGGCGTAAACGGTTTGCTCAAATAGTCGTCCGCCCCTAAATCCATGCTGTGACGAAAATCTGTTTTTTCTGCCTTGGCGGTCAGAAAAATTAAGGGGATATTTTCCGTTAAAGGATTTTCTTTCAAAGCCTTTAAAACGCCATAACCATCCAGCTTTGGCATCATAATATCGGATATTATCAGGTCTGGCAAATGGGCTGTTGCCAGTTCCAAACCTTCTTCTCCATCTTTAGCGACTATGGGTTCGTAGTCGGAAAATTCGAGAATTTGTTCGATGTTATTGCGAACCATCGGTTCGTCTTCTATTACTAAGATTCTAGTCATATTTTTTATTTGGGGAATAGGGAATGGGGAATGGGGAATAGGGAATAGGAAATTGGGAATTGGGAATTGCTAATTCTAGCCATTACCCATTACCCATTATTATTAATTACAAACAACGAACCGTATTGAACCTCATCAAATTTTTGTTTGGCAAGAGCTTTAATCTGCCCTTCAGTTTCCACTCCATCGGCAACAATTTTTAACCTTAAATTAGAAATAATTTTCGCCAGGGTACTAATAATGGGGCCGTTTTGGTTGAGATTTGCGATAATAACCGGGTCCATCTTAATTTTATCTACGGCTAATTCTGGAAGATAATTCCAAGAAGTATGCTCCAAATTAAATTGAGAAATTGTCACCGTCACCCCGATTTTTTTCAAATTCATCAACTTAGAACAGACAGCGTTTAAATTAGACGCTTTGCTAATGGCATCTGCCGGAATTTCTAAATCTAAAAAAGAAGGGTCTAATCCCGATTTTTGTAAATAAGAAGTAATTTTAAATTCAAGGTTAGCATCGTTAAATAACGGCGGCAACAAACTCACGGATACCTGCCATTTTACTCCCGTATCGAACCACTTTTTAGCCTGAAAAATAGCAGTTTCTAACATCCACTCTCCCACAGAAGCAGTTAAGCCAGATTGTTCGGCGAGAGAGATGATTTTGGCAGGGGGTATTTTGCCAAAATAAAAATGGTCCCATTTGAGAGTAGCCGCGACGCCGATAGTATTTCGGTTGCGAGGATTGAGACGAGATTGATAGGCAACTTTGAGATTTTTTTGCTGCCATGCTTCGTGAAAATCGGAAGCAAGTTTTAAATCCGAATCAACTCGATCGCCCAACAGTTTTTTCTGATAAATTTTAGAAGCATTGCCTCCATTTTTCTTGGCGTTGCTGAGGGCGATCGCCGCCTGCCGGCGCAATTCTTCGAGATTATTAGCATAAGGATAAAAAGCAATGCCGATGCTTCCCGTAATTGGAACTGCTAGTTTTTCTATTTTAACCGGTTCGGCAACTATAGCCAGTATTTGTTGGGCAATTTTTACGGCAAAACTTTCATCTCTATTAGGAGGAAAAAGTAGAGCAAATTTATCCCCTTCGATTCTAATTAAAAAAGTATTTTCATCCAAAAAATTGACAAAAGTTTGCAACCTTTCTGCTATTTCTTTAATTGCCAAATCGCCCTTGGCATATCCCAACTCTTCGTTAATTCTCGTAAATCGATCCAATCCCAATAAAAGGAAAGGAACGAAGCGATTAACTCGGTCTCTTTTAGCAATAGCTTTGCTCAAATAGCCGTCTTCTCCCTCTAAAACTGACTCCTTTGGCAAGCCGGTTAAACTATCAAAATTTGCCGCTTGTTTCAGTTGTTCTGTTATTTCTTCGAGTTTGGCTTTTTGCTTGGCAGCTCGTTCGAGACGGACCTCGACAGCTTCTAATAATTCGTCTGCAGTAAAAGGTTTAGTTAAATAATCATCCGCCCCTAATTTCATCCCTTGACGCAGATCCGATTTTTCCACTTTAGCGGTGAGAAAAATTAGGGGAATGAGGGCCGTTTCTGGCTCCTCCCGGAGATGTTCTAAAACGCCAAAACCGTCCATTTCCGGCATCATCACGTCGCAGATGATTAAATCCGGCAAATGCTCTTTGGCTAATTGGAGACCCACCCGACCGTTTGGCGCGGCAATGGCATGATAGTCTCCAAGTTCTAATATTTCTTGAATGTTAGCGCGGATTTTCGCTTCGTCTTCTATAACTAGAATTGGGTTCATCTTTTTGGGAGCTAGTAAAGTATTAGATGTTGTCGGAGGATTTGGATCGAGCCAAATCTCTATATCTCTATTGTTACCTTGACTGCCAGTAAAAAACATCGGCAAGATTGCCGAACTTTTGCTTCTGTAGTTTTACGGAGAATACGGAGGTAGTTTTTGCGTGTTTTTACGGAGATGTTAATTGTTAATTGTTAATTGTTAATAGTAAAGCAATTTTAATTATCTAAGAAACGCGGTTTTTTCAAGACACTAAGAAACCCGGTTTTTTGAAAAAACCGGGTTTCTGAATTTCGCTTTTATTTTATAATTTAAAATGACCTTTTTAACAATCAACAAAAAACGCCGTTCAAGCCAACAGTTTGTTTTTTTTTCAATTCTGTAGGGGCAACAGCATTCGGGCGTTAACTGTTGATAAAAAACATAAATGTTGATGTCCGAATGCTTTGCCCCCGCCCCACATTAGCAGCACCAAGAAATCAATAAGGAAAACCAACCATAGAAAAAGAGTTAGCAACTGCTCCAGTTTAATCGTTTAATAAACCTCTAATAAACCCGGTTTTTTCAAAAAACCGGGTTTCTGGTTTTCGCTTTTGTTTTATAATAAAAAATGACCTTTTCTAACAACCAATAAAAAACACCGTGACAACAGGCCCAATTCCCGATGAAAGTCCCAGCAACTTAGAAGAACAACTGCTTCTAGAAGAAGCAAAAAGGGGCGAAGGCAAGCTCATATTTTACGGTTTAAGAAAACCCTTGAGATCTGCCCCCCAACCTGTGGCAAACTATGGCGGTTCTCCTGAAGATTGGGATAAAATGACAACTAAACAATCTGTATTAGTCGATGGAGCTTCCGTGCAAGTCCACTGGTACAGAAACAGCAAAACAGGTCAACGAGTAGAGTTCAAATTTAAACGGGAATATCCCAAAACAGCACCAAGAAATCAATAAGGAAAACCAACCATGAAAATTCGTTGTATCGCCAACACTGGCGCATCCCTTCCAGAGCATTATCTCGACCCAAGTGGAGGCTACACCAAAGAGTTAAAATTTGGATTAACCATTGGCAAAGAATATGTCGTTTATGCCTTTTACGAAAGGCAGGGACAAGTCTGGTACTACATTGCTGACGACCATTATATGTATTATCCGATGCAAAATCCCGCCCCATTATTTGAGGTAGTCGATGACCGACTATCTAAATATTGGCGCTTTAAACTCTGGGATAATGGTTTGTTAGAAGTAGCTTTTCCCCACTGGTTGAAAGACCCCTATTTCTACGATAAATTAACGGACCAAGAACCGGCAGAAGTCGATTTGTTTAAAAGGATAAAATACCTCATAGACCTCGAAGCAGAAACTCCGCCAGAAGCAACAGAAACAGCAGAAAAAGAGTTAGCAACTGCTCCAGTTTAATCGTTTAATAAACCTCTAATAAACCCGGTTTTTTCAAAAAACCGGGTTTCTGGTTTTCGCTCTTTTTTTCAATTCCAAATTCAAACGGGAATATCCCAAAACAGCACTAAGAAATCAATAAGGAAAAGCAACCATGAAAATTCGTTGTATCGCTAACACTGGGGCAAAGCTTCCAGAAAATTATCTCAATCCAGCCGTTAATCGAACTAGAGAAACAATCTTTCGATTAACAGTAGGCAAAGAATATGTTGTTTATGCAATTGATGAAGCAGAAGGAAATGTTTGGTACTACATTTGCGACGACAATTTTACCTATTATCCTCAGAAACATTGCGTCCCATTATTTGAGGTAGTCGATGACCGACTATCTAAATATTGGCGCTTTAAACTCTGGGATAATGGTTTGTTAGAAGTAGCTTTTCCCCACTGGTTGAAAGACCCCTATTTCTACGATAAATTAACGGACCAAGAACCGGCAGAAGTCGATTTGTTTAAAAGGATAAAATACCTGATGGACCTCGAAGCAGAAACTCTGCCAGAAGCACGAGAAACAGCAGAAAAAGAGTTGGCAACGGCATCGGTTTAATCATCTAAGAAACCCGGTTTTTTGAAAAAACCGGGTTTCTCGACCGATGCTTTTTTGGTCGCTAGTCTATTCGACTCGCCACCCGGCAGCTCCCCCATTCCCCATTCCCAAAAATCTGGCTGGGGATTAACTTCAGTCGCAGCGAACGAGGGGTACGAATGGTATTTTTTTATTTTGGCGAAGGTATTGTGGGAAAAACCGGGTTTCTGGAATACCGACAAGACGTTGGGGGATGCATCCCAATTATGTTGGGTTCCACGAAGGTCCGCACAATCTACAAAGAACTAGATTAAGAAACCCGGTTTTTGGGAAAAACCGGGTTTCTGGGCAACCTTAAATAAAGGAAACTAACATCATGGAACCTTTTCAAAGCACGGAAGAAATCGGTAAAAATCAAGCCTTACTTCAAGCCACAGAAAAAATGGAAACCGCAATCACTCTCGACCCCCAATTTCAAACTTACCAACAACCTCTCAAAGCACCAGAAATTTCCCCCGTATCTTCCGCAAGTTTTATGGCGTTATGGTCGATATTTCTGGTAGTTCAAGCTTAGACACCGAACAGGCAATAGCCGCGTTCTACGGGGAAATTTTTATGTAAATATTTTTGCCTACCTACTTAACCCCAAAAACGCCGCCGCTAACTAAAAAACAAACCTCCGAGTTAATAGATAAGAGCGATCGCTACCAAGGCGAGGCCGAAGTAACGGAAACGGAACCCCAAAAGCAGCGCCCCTACTGGAAAGGAAGAGTTGCCTTCGAGGGCAGTTATTGGAAGGCTCGCTCTCTCTCACCTCTCAAACTCGAAACGGGAGATATCTGCGAAGTTGTCGGGGTCTCCAGGAGTGATATAACTTTAATCGTTCGAGAGTTTCTTAAATAAGCTTTTGATAAGAAACCGGGTTTTTTGGAAAAACTCGGTTTCTGGTGGGAGAGGAATTAAGCAATTATACTCGGCACGGGCAGAAAACGCATTTTCTGCCCGTGCCGAGTATAATTGTTTGTTGTTAATTGATATTACTCATTAGACGTTTGCTCGGATGTTGCTGTTGGTGGATCGGGATTGGAATTGGAAGCGGGCTCGGGAACGCGGTTGCAATAGGTAAGCGTCAACATTGACACAATTCTTTGCACGAGAAGATGTATGATTTTTTCCCCTACTTTTCCCCACTCTTCCTGTTTTTCTGTTTGTTTTTCCTCCTGTAGCTCGTCTTCGGAAAACTCTAGTTATTCAACTTCCCAATCTGCGTTTTTCCAATCTTGCTTATTTGCCAAAGTGTTTTTGTTTTCCGTTTTTTTCCAGTTTTTGAGTACAAATTTCATAAACTATTCCTTTGTTTTATTAGGCGAGCTTTTTACCAAACCAACAACTTTAAATCGCGCTCATCGATTACTACAAACTACTCAAAACGGGGAGTCAAACAAAAAGAACATTCCATCCACTCCGGTTTTAACTCGGCATGGCAAGTCTTACAGATAAGATTCTGTTTCGCCGCCCGCTTCATTTCCGCCTCCAAACCGGAGTCCGTAAACGTCACCCGTTCCACCTCCTCAAAAGTAGTATAACCTTCCCGCACCAGATTCAAACTATATTGCAACAAAGTTTTCATCCCCTCTTCCACAGCCGCTTCCTTAATTTGTTCCGTGGGTGCCCGTTGAGTAATTAGGGTTTGCAGCCGTTCCGTAACCTTCATAAATTCGTAAACCCCCACCCGGCCTTTATAACCGGTACCGCTACACTTTTTGCAGAGGTCGCCGCGATTTTCTAAGGTCTTGCGGTCCTCCACCGGGATAATACTCCCCCGATAAAAAGTATTGCCCTTTTCCTGGGAGGGCACTAAACCGTAACGTCGCAACTCCTTGTCTTCGGGAGTATAAACCTGCCGACACTCGCTGCAAACCCGCCGCATCAAACGTTGCGCCAACACTCCCAACAAGGCCGCCGAAACCATAAAAGACTCTACCCCCATCTCGTCCAAACGAGCGATCGCCCCCGCCGCATCGTTAGTATGGAGAGTCGTTAACACCAAATGTCCCGTTAAAGCAGCCTCGATAGCAGTTTTCGCCGTTTCCTTATCCCGCGTTTCCCCCACCAACAGCACGTCTGGGTCTTGTCGCAAAAACGCCCGCAGAATGTTAGCAAAAGTCAAACCCTTTTCCCGAATCACCTGACATTGAGTAATTCCCGGCAAAGCATATTCAATGGGATCCTCCGCCGTACTAATATTAATCCCCGGTTCGTTCCGTTCCGCCAGCACCGAATATAAAGAAGTTGACTTACCCGACCCGGTGGGCCCCGTCACCAAAATTAAACCAAAAGGACGACTGGCAGTTTCCCTCACCAAAGCCAAAGTTTCCTCATCCGTTATCAGTTTATCCAAACCCAACTGAGTGCTGGAGCTATCCAAAATTCTGAGAACGATTTTCTCCCCGTAGCGACCGGGCAAACTATTAACCCGAAAATCCACCGTCCGCCCCTTGAATACCCGACGAATGCGCCCATCTTGAGCTTGCCGCCGTTCGGCGATGTCTAAATTGGCGATAATTTTGAAACGGGAGGTTATGGCCGGAATGACCTTTTTCGGGAAGCGATAATATTCTTGCAAAACCCCATCCTTGCGCATCCGAATTTGTAGATGTTCCTCTTGGGGTTCCACATGAATGTCCGAGACTCCCTCCGAAAGTGCTTTTACTAAAATGATATTAACTGCCCGGATGACTGGAGCTTCTTCGGAGTTCTCTACCAGTTTGGCTATATCTTCTACTTCCGCTTCTTGTGGGGCATCTTCGAGCTCGCTGCCGTCAAATTCCCCCGCGTTAAAGTCTAACTTTTTATTCTCTTCTTGCTCTGCCCGTCTTTTGGTTATGTTAGCTCGTTCCTCCAAATAAGCAGATATCAGTTGTTGGTAGTCTTCCCGCATAATTACCCGCCGCTGTAAAGCGGTCCCAGAACGCCGCAAAATTTGATTTTTCAATTGGTCTCGGGCTCCCAGGTCATCGGGATTTACCATTGCCACCACCAGAAACGGTTCTTGTTGTCGATATTCTTCAAGCCATTTATAAGGGATGATATCTCCTATTAATTCTTCTACTTGTTCGATAAAAGGTTTCGCCCCCACTGTCGCGCTGTCGTGGAGGACTTGATAGAGCCGTTCTGCTTTGATATAGCCTTCTTTAATGAGGCGATCGGCAAAATCGGTTTCTTTATTGCGCAAGGGTACGATTTCAAATTGTTGGCAGGTTTGAATGGGAACGAATTTTTCGATTAAATAAGCTACTTGTTGGGGCGCTACCGAATTAATTTCTAAGTCAATCTCCGCCAGACCATACAGTATTTTTAACTCGAAAAGCTGATGTTTTTTGTAGTAGCGTTGCAATTCTGGGGAGAGCTTTTCTCCCGTTATCTCTTCAAGTGCTTGAGTAATAGGTATGTTTTCTTCCCGGCTTTTAAGCTGAGATTCTTGTAGTTGTTCTATGGTGACGTAGCCCCCTTGAATAATTTTATTGCCAAAAGGGGAAAAGTTACTTAAAGCAACCAAGGCCGTCCGCGAAGAACTCGACGATCTGTTTATCATAGCTGCACCGCCTCTTCTTTTAATAATGTTTTCGATTGTATTGTTTTCACCAACTTGAGTTTTAAAGGTTCCGAGAAAAAAACTAACTTGTTGAAAACTTTATTAATTAATTTCGGTATCTGTAGTTTTACAGAAAACTCCGATTTTTTGTTAACAGCATTAACCAAAACCCCAATTGTTAATTGATATTAGTTGTTTGTAGCTCCAATATAATCCAGGTTCTATGGGGGTGTAAATAAGAAAAAGTTCAGCTATTTAATTTAATTGTTCCCAAGAAAAGGTTGGGAAAAGTTGGGGTGAATTTTAATGGCGATCGCCAAAAAGATAAAAAAGTTATAGAAAAGGTCAGTAGTCTTGCTCTAGTAGGGTACGCACCCTACTAATCTATAATTAGGGTCTGCCGAACTCACCAAGAACTTAACGCTTTTTGCTAAGGTCAGACAGGCTAATGGCTAATTGCAAGTTACAAAATTGGTAAAAATCGACCCAAAAAACGGCGAAAAACCTACAATTACCGGATTTTCTGCGAATTGCGGGTGGTTTCAAACCTCTGCCACACAAGAACTTTACGTTTTTTCAGCAAGCCCTAATTAACAATTAACAATTAACAATTAACCATTAGTAATTAACAAGCTGAGGTTTTTTTCCGTCGCCGCCCGTTCGGCGGGATAGTCAGATTCGGCGTACACTTCTAAAGCTAGCTGGAAAGCTTCGATCGCTCTTTGGTTATTCTCCGCCCCGTCCCCGCAAACTCTCTTGCTGTAGGCAAGGGCTAGATTATTTTGAGTCGCCGCCCACTCGGTGGGGAAATCATTTTTAGTATAAACTTCCAGGGCTCGTTGGTAAGCTTTAATCGCCTTTTCCTGATTCGCTATTTTAGTGCCCTTAATTCTTTTGCTATAGACTATACCCAGGTTTTTTTGAGTCTCTGCCCAATCCTTGGGGAAGTCATTTTTAGTATAAACCTCCAGGGCTAGATAGAAAGCTTTAATCCCATTATCCCGATTTTCTGCATTGTCAGCCTTATCGACACCGATCGCCTCGCCGTAAGCTATACCCAGATTGCTTTGAGTCCGCGCCCAATCGACGGGGAATAGACTTTTTTTATAAACCGTTAAAGCCCGTTGATAAGCGATAATTGCTTTCTGCAAATTCTCTGCCCTGTCGCCGTCCCTCCTCTCCGTGTAGGCTATGCCCAAATTATTTTGAGCCGCCGCCCAGAGTGCGGGGAAATCTCTTTTGCTGCGAACTTCTAATGTTAACTCGTAAGCTTCTATTGCTTTTTCCAGATTCTCTGCTTTGTCGCCCCTAATTCTGTTACTGTAAGCGTTCGCCAGGTTGTTTTGAGTCGCAGCCCAATCGGTGGGGAAGTCGTTTTTAGTATAAACCGTTAAAGCCCGTTGATAAGCCTTAACCGCCCTTTCCAGATTCTCTGCCCTGTCATCGAGGATTCTCTCAAAGTAGGCAGCCCCCAGATTGTTTTGAGCCCTCGCCCACTGGATGGGGTAGTTATTTCGATTGTAAACTGCCAGCGATCGCTGATAAGCTTTAATCGCCTTTTCCAAATTTTCAGCTCTATCGCCGCCGAGGAACTCGCTATAGACTATACCCAGATTGTTTTGAGTTCTCCCCCACTCGATAGGGTAGTCCGATGGTTTGTAAGCTTCTAACGAAAGCTCGAAAGCTCGAATTGCCTTTTCCAGATTCTCTGCTTTGTCCTCGCGCATTCTCTGACAGTAAGCATTGCCCAGATTGTTGAGAGTCTTCGCCCACTCGATAGGGTAGTCGTTGTTATTGTAAACTTCTAATGCCAGATCGAAAGCTTGAATTGCCTTTTCCAGATTCTCTGCTTTGTCCTCGCGCATTCTATTACTGTAGGCTATGCCCAAGTTATTTTGAATGGCTGCCCAAGTTTCCGGGTGGCTTTGGCGGGTGAAGAATGTCAGGCAGGCTTCGCAGCCGGCGAGGCCGATTTCTACGTTCGTCCCTTTGTTACCCAAGGGAAAATCGCCGATGAGGCTGCAGAAGTTGCTCAGATCGGCGACCATTTTTTCCCGTTGGGATGGCTGTATTCTCGATAGGGTTACTTCCGTCCAGGTTCGCAAGACTAGAATAAAGTTGTCGTCGAGCTTGTCTTGGTTGGCTGCCAGGAAGGGATAGACGATTTTGGGGTTGCCTTTGCTGTCGCTAGTTGCTTGCAATACCTCCATCAGGAATTGCAGGTTCCTGTCGAGGTTAGATGAGGTGCGAGTTTGCCGATCGCCCGGGTTAGCGTTTTTTAATGGGCGATCGGCTTGCTGCCTCTGGCGTTGAAACTCAAGGATTAACCTTAACCCGGTCGAAGGCAAGCGAACGAAAACGATTCGCAGCAGTTCGAGAAAACTGCGCCATAGTTTGCGGAGAAATCGTTTAATCTCAGGAACAGAAGGTCGTTGCATGGTTTTTTATCGCTAAAGCGATTACTACAAACTTTTTTATCGCTAAAGCGATTACTACAAACTTTTTTATCGCTAAAGCGATTACTA
>CAZUCT010000070.1:22603-27058 GCA_964619285.1 uncultured bacterium
CAAACTATAGTTGACGCTCATAATTGTCACTGGGTTTAGGGGGGCAAAGCGGGTTAGTCCCGCTACGGGAACGGAACGGGATAGCTGTACTTGTAATAACCGATAGCTCCAGGCTTTATCGCTCTGTTTTCTATCCTCCACCCAGCCTATAGCAGCGCTAAAATGTTCCATAGTCGCAAAGGCTAAAACTATAATTCCACCCGCGCTCATCCTAATGCTACAGGCGCTTAAAATATTTCTCACTTTACCGCTGCTACCCCCCACAAAGACGCGATCGGGAGCTGGCAACCGATGTAAAATGTCCGGAGCGCTGCCGTTGACTGAAACTATATTAGTTATCCCGAACCGTTTGGCGTTCTCTTCAATTAAGGAACTACCTATCGCCGTTTTTTCAACCGCATATACGGTCGATTTCAAACACAAACGGGCAATCTCTACGGACACCGAACCGGTACCCGCTCCGATATCCCAAATAACCTGTTCCGGTTGCAAGGCTAACTCCCCTAAAACTAATAACCTCACTTCCCGCTTGGTCATCAACCCCGGACGGTCTTCGTAACTGAGAAAGCTACTATCGGGCAATCCTAACAAAGGCATTTTCCCTAAATCGAAACCTCGCCCTTCTGTATTGCTCTCCCGCAATAAGACTACCACGTTCAACGGCGAGAAAGTTTGCTTTTCTACATCTTCGGGCCACCAAAGCTGTACTCGTTCGTCGGTACCGCCGAGGTTTTCGCAGACCCAAAATTGATACTGCGTCGGTAAGTCTAGTCCTAAGAGCAAGCGGGCGATCGCTCCTGGAGAGTTACGATCGTCGGTCAAAACTGCTATTTTTTCGACCCCCTGTTGCAGAGTTTTCGTCAGTTCGTCCGTAGCGCGACCGTGAACGCTGATGACTTTGGCATCTTGCCAGGGCACTTTGAGGCGATTAAATGCTAGCTGTACCGAACTGACGTGGGGATAAAATTGCAATTGTTCCCAAGGGAGTTCTTTTACTAATAATCTCCCCAAACCATAATAGAGAGGATCGCCAGAAACTAAGACGACGATAGAGCTATTGGGCTGAGTTAAATGACGTTTAATTTCCGCGATCGCGTCTCGAAAACTGCCCAGAACTATTCGCGGCGTTCCCAGAGAGGAAAAATAGCTCAAGTGGCGATCGCTCCCTACCAGCAACGTCGCCCTTTCTACTTTTTGTCTCGCCGACTCGCTTAAGCCGGCAGCGCCATCTAAACCAATACCAATAATATTTACAGTCAATTGTCAATTGTTAATTGTTAGTGGTTAGTTGTTAGTTGTCAACTAACCATTAACAACTAACAAAAGCAGCTACAGTTCGAGAATCGGCCAATCTGGTTGACGGTAGAAGTGGGCCATATCGTCAAACTTGCGCAGTTCCAAACGATGTATCCATAATTCTTGGGGAGAGTCTAACCATTGGTCGTTTATTTTGGATAACCCCTCAGCAAAGCGACCGCCATCTAGCTTCTCTGGAGTCTTGGTAAAATAGCCCAGAGTAACATGAGCCGTCAAATTATATTGTTGTTCTATTCCCAGAGCAATTAACTCCGAATTTTGATAAATCGACCGACGTATTTGTAAAATCTGCTCGTAAGAACTTTCATCTCGCGGCAGCAAACAAACAGCGATCGCTCTGCTTCTGACCATTATTCCTAATATTTGCCACCAAATTTGAGGGCCTCGCTTTAATTCTGGTTGGTATTTTGAAAAGCTTTCCCTAATGCGCGATCGCAACTGCTCCTCGAAATCTGGATTTTTGCTCCTAGCATCCAGGAAAGCATTTTCCCAGATTAGATCCGCTATAGTAATATGGAAAGTTTCTCCTGGCATCGGTACCATCATACCGTCATCGAGCAGCTCCGACAACTGTTTTTGGCATTGCTCCAAATTTTCGTAGAAACTCCCATTTTCGGTATCTTCTCTCCTTGGGGGAGTTACCACCGAATAGCCAGGAAAAGGAGCGGCCTCTACCCGGCCTTCGGGCGATCGTTTAAACTTGGGAGACTCCAGTATGTGTTTGAATTGAGACTTGTAAGTCTCCGGCAGCGTCAAACCAGCTACCCGATTAATGTAGTTTTGATAATTATCGTCCAATCGTTCCTCGCCTCTGGTTAATGCCTACATACTTTTTCTTTGGGGAAGATGACTTTTCGATGCAGAGGGCAGTTAATGCCCTGGGCCAATCTGTCCTCGACCCCACATGGGCCAGTTTTAACTTTGACAAAATTTTGCCCGATGGGCCTGATGCCGTCCTGGCCGGACTCAATCAGGCCATGACTTCACCCTTTGGTTCTGGGAGTCGTTTAGTCTGGCTTGTTGATACAACTATAACTCAGCATTGTTCCTCCGAACTATTGGCCGAGTTGGAACGCACCCTGCCTCAAATTCCCGACTCTTCAGTATTATTACTTACTACCACCCATAAGCCCGACGGACGTTTGAAATCGACCAAATTGCTCAAACAAGCAGCTACAGTGCGGGAGTTTTCCCCCATTCCCCCTTGGAAGACGGAACTCCTCCAACAGCGCGTTAAAGAGGTTGCAGCAGAATTAGAGGTCAAACTGACTCGCGGTGCTATCCTACTTTTGGCCGAGTCTGTCGGTAACGATACTAGACTGATTTACAGCGAGCTGACAAAATTACAACTTTATGCTCTGGGCAGCGATAAGCCTATAGATGTAGAGGCGATCGCTGCTTTAGTCCAATCCAATACCCAGAACAGTTTAAAGCTCGCCGAAGCTCTTCGAGAGGGACAAACCCCTCGGGCTCTGGAGCTAGTGGCAGATTTAATCGCTCGCAACGAGCCCGCTTTGAAAATAACGGCAACTCTCGTCGGTCAATTTAGAACCTGGTTGTGGGTAAAATTAGCGATCGAAACGGGGGAAAGGGATGAAAAAGCCATCGCCCAAGCTGCTGAAGTAGGAAACCCTAAAAGGATATACTTTTTGCGTCAAGAAGTCAAGTCCCTATCTTTGGCCAAATTGCAACAAGCCTTGCCTTTATTGCTAGAGTTAGAATGGAGTCTCAAAAAAGGAGCAGAAGAAACAGCGACCTTGCAAACTAAGGCCATCGAGCTTTGCCGCCTATTTGCTAAGTAGCCGGGCCTTGGCCGCTCCCTATCTCCCGATTGGCAAAAACACCCTCTTTCCTATTCCCAATCCCCCATTCCCCATTCCCAAAAAGCGTTGAATTGTAGGTTTAATTCAAGATTGAAATGTACTCTATTATTTATCTGTAAAATTAACTACTTTCTTCTACAAAAAAACCCCAGCCATGCCACCAAACAATCTGCGAGAACTTGCCAAACAGGGCAACCCCAAAGTAATTGCCCAAATTATCAATCATTCACTCCAAAAAAAAGGCATCAAGGTCGATGTGGTCCGCTCTAATAACTCTCTAGAAGTAACTCTAGAGTCGGAACAAGTTGCTAATCAAAAAAAAGCTCTCGTAGAATTCATCCGCAATGGGATGGATAAATTGGGAGTTGAATCAATTAATACGGTCGCGGTTTACGGCGTTCTTACGGGGCAAAGCTCCCCTGTCTGGGAGGAAGAAATTATTCTGGCACCGGAAGGGCTCCCCCAACCAATGCCAGAAGATGACCCCCTCTACGCTACAGAGGAAGCAGAAACGGCCCTCGAAACTGACGAAGATTATCAAACAGAGCCCCCTGACGAGCTCTCGGAAGATGAAGACGAATTATTCGATGAGGAAGACGAGATAAACAGCGAAGGAGATTTTGAAGAAGACTCTGAGGGAGATTTTGAAGAAGACTCCCAAGGAGATTTTGAAGAAGATTCAGAGGGAGATTTTGAAGAAGACTCTCAGGGAGATTTTGAAGAAGAAGAAGCAACCCCGGCAAAGAAAAAGAAAAAGCTCCCTATCTTGGCAATAGTCCTCCCTCTGCTAATCTTAGTGCCCCTGGTGGCTCTAGCGCTTCTCCATTTTACAGGCATATTTCGCCTGCCCGTACTGGGAGGTTCCCAAGCAGACTCTAGCACTCCCGAGACTGTCGAATCTCCCCCAGGCTCCCCCTCTCAAACAGAAACGACCAGCACCCCGGCCCCAGGTTCCCCTTCTCCCTCTCCAGAAGGACCGTCCGGGGAGGAAATTTGGAAGAATGCAAGAAGTACTGCTTATGGGGCTGCAGTTAAAGCCCAGACTGCTCAAACTAGGGCCCAGTGGAACGAAGTGGCTACCGAGTGGCAGAAGGCGATCGATTTGATGAAGGATGTCCCGGAATCTAACTCCAATTATCAAACGGCCCAAGAGAAAGTCCAAGAATATCAAAACAATCTCAACGTGGCCAAACAAAGAGCGGCTAGAGCGCCGAATTAATCTGGTTAGGGACTTGTGCTGCGGGCGTAGCTTATCAAGTCACACGAAAAAAGCTCGGGAGTAAGGTCACGCCCCGCCTTTTCAAAGCGGGGCGGA
>CAZUCT010000071.1:0-16499 GCA_964619285.1 uncultured bacterium
CAAATATTAGAATTTGACATATTGCTATTCCTCCGCTTTGGCTTAATTACAGTTAGAATCGGATTCTATTATAAAGGAAGGTCTCGGAAGTGGTCGTATATTTTTTGAGACAAAGGCACTCCTGGTGGAGGCACATTTAAAATTAATTCGCGCAATGCTTCTCTATCTGATTCTGACTCTTGATATGGCAAACTATCTGGGGATAAATTTATGTATTTATTCAACATTTCTTCCTCGATTAATTCTAAGTCTATCTTCAAAGCTTCCCAACTTTCTTCCCGAACTTGAGTAAACACCGTCAAGGCATTTTCTGGACCTTTACGAGTTAAACGAGGCAAAGCAATTAAAACCATCCAATCAACTTTTCCCCTACACCTAAGTAAAGTAGTACCCAACTGACGAACCTCGTTAACCGGCACAGGTTTTTGATAATTTTTAACTTCCCAAATACTCCTAACATAACCACTCTCAACATAAGGAACGCTTCTAACAGCACAAATATCAATTCCTCCATCTTTGGAACGGCGAGTAAGACGGTTTTTAAACCCATATCTTCTTAATAATTCTGCAACTACAATTTCGGTTTCCCGTTTGCCACCCCTATCCTCAAGTTCTTTAATTCCGATGATGCCTTGTTGGAGCCTTTCTAAGAGAGTTTGGGAGAAAGGAGGAAGGAGACGCTGTAAAATTGAAGCAAGAATAATTATCGGTTCGCGCAGCCAAGTCTTAGATTTTGCTGTCTGACTGGGAATAGATTGAGTGAATGCTGACAATAACTGATTTCCCGAAATACAATCTGGAGGATATTCTTTTTCCAAGATAGTAGTCGCCCCATTAGCAATCTGAAAAGCAAATGAAATTAAATTGGAATCGGACATAGTTAATTGATTGGATTTGATGACAAGTTTTTCAAGACAAGCATTAGGATAGTAAATCTGTTAGTGGGAATAAGAAACCCGGTTTTTTCAAAAAACCGGGTTTCTGGGTGAGGGAAAAAACCGGGTTTCTGGAGTTAGTGGTAAAGATTGACAAGAGCGATCGCTATCCCACTGCTAACTCTGTAAACTTACGCATATAAGGCGATCTGTATCCTAGCACGATATCGGACTTAGGCACCCCTGCTTCAATTAACTGGTTGGCTATTCCTACCTCAGTTCCATCTCGTTGAATCCAAATTTTTTCCTGCCTAATCTCTATGTGAATAACACAGCCAAAAACTCGTCTTTCTCCACGCCACCCCACATGAAACATCAGGTAGCGATCGCGATCGTTATCGAAAGCAATTTGAGTCTCCACTTCGCGATCGTCACTATCGCACTCAGAATGTTTTTCGACAACTGACTTAATTAGATTTCTATATTTCTCTATTTCCATGCCACAATCTCCTCTTTAACAGGGTTAAATAAATGATAAAGCAAAAAAGATTAAACGTAGGGTGGGGGCAAAGCATTCGGACAGAAAAATTTATGCTTTTTCTCATAACTTACTGCCCGAATGCTTTGCCCCTACAAAATTATTGGGTTTTTGCTTGTCTTATTTGAGCAGGCGATCGCTCAAAATTAAGAAACCCGGTTTTTTGCCAACCGGGTTTCTGGGTTTAGTTCTTATCAAATAACCGGGTTTATGGGTGAGGGAAAAAACCCGGTTTCTGGGTTAGTGGCAAAGATGCAGCTAGGCGATCGCTCCCTACCATCTTGACAAGAGTTAAAGTTAGTTGTAAAATAATAAAAACTAGGAATTTCTCAAACCTAATTAAAAGGCAAATATGCTAAGGAGACTATCTTAATGACCGAATCACCTTCCCATCGAGGATGGAATATTACCGAAAAAGAAAGAGAAGTTTATCGACTTCGTTCAAAAGCATCTAGTCGTGCCAAAAAAGAAGCACTATCTGGAAAAGGAATCGAGCCAATTCATCCTTTAAACGTTCCACAACTCAACCCAGAATTACTCATGCCACAATTAGCAAAAAATCGGTGGCGATCGCTCTCTTTATTCAGCGGTTGTGGAGGTTTAGATTTAGGTTTTGAACGAGCGGGATTTACTCACTTTGCCGCTTACGATATTCTCCCAGAAGCTAGTATTAACCTCAAAAAAAATCGGCCCCATTGGCAAATTTTTGCTGGGGAAAAAGGAGATGTCATAAAAATAGATTGGCGAGGGTTAAATGGTTTAGTAGATATTATTCACGGCGGCCCTCCATGCCAACCTTTTTCTATTGCCGGTCGGCAACAAGGCAAAGAAGATATTAGAGATATGTTTCCCGAATTTGTTAGAGCAGTTTTAGAAATCGAACCCTTGGCATTTGTCGCCGAAAATGTCGTAGCTTTAGGCAATAAAAAATTCTCCGAATACGTTAAAGAAGTTATCGAGTCGCCCTTGGCAAAAAAATATAAATTAACTCGATTTATCTTAACAGCTTCAGATTTTGGAGTCCCCCAAATTAGAAAGCGACTTTTTATTATCGGCTTTCGCGACGGCAAAATTCTAGCTAAATATCAGCCACCATTACCGACCCATTATTGGCATCATTTAGCAAAAGATAAATCTGGCCAAGCAGTTCAGCTTAATCTATTTGATAACTTTAATTATCCAGAAAAACTAAAACCCTGCATGGGAGTTCGGCAAGCTTTAGGCTTACCCGATAGAGGGTTTGATGCTTTATCTCCTACTATTAGAAGTGCCCTAACAGGCCCCCGTCATACCACATCTATTTTGAGTAGCGTTTCCGCACAAAAGGCTTGGGAAAAGTTACAAATTTGGCCTAACGGCGTGGCTGAAAGTCGAGAAAAAGCCCGTTTATTTGTAGCAAAAAACCGTCATTTTAGGTTATCCGTACCTGACTGCGGCATTTTACAAGGTTTTCCCGAAGAATGGCGCATTGGCGGTCCGGTATATATGGCATTAGGACAAATTGGCAATGCGGTACCGCCACCAATGGCTTATCGAGTGGCAGCATCTCTCGTTCAAGTAATTAACAATTAATAATTAACAATTAACAATTAATAATTAACAATACCTTCGCCAAAATCAAAAAATACCTGCAAGAAAATGGCTAACTCGCCCGCCAGAAACCGGGTTTTTTGAAAAAACCCGGTTTCTTAAATCTCGATGCTGGCGAAGGTATTGAATTAACAAAACCAATTTTATCATGCAATGGGAGAGGGCAAAGCATAATTTGTAAGGTGCGCGGTGCGCACCCTACTGGGAGTTTATCAATTCAGCCGCCAACTCTAATCCCTCCGCTTTAGTCGCAATTCTCCCCTCAACTCTTGCTAATTGAATTTCTCTCAATAACTCCCCAATTAAACGACCTTTGGGCAAATTTAATTCTTTCATTAAATCGTTACCGCTTAATAAAGGTTGAGGGTGAGCGACTAAATCTTCTGGGTTGAGATAGCGGTTAATTAAAGGAGCGATCGCCTCCACAACAATACCAGAAGCAACCGCCACTACCGCCAAAGCAGGAAACATTTCCCCCACTTCTTTAAATAAAAAATATTGCTCTCTCACAGGTAAATATAACCCTTTTTCTTGCAACTTAGCCAAACCCTTAACCACAGCGATCGCACCCTTAATCTCCACATTACTATACTTCAAATCCTCCAATTCCGCCTCCGCCCGCGCCACTTCTGGAGCTACCAAAATCCCCAACTTACCAATACTTAAAAACGTCGTTTTAATCGTACCCCGCACCCACGCCGATAACTTACTTCCCAACTCCGGCCAACTTTCTGCCAGCAACGCCGCCGCAGTATCGATATTTCTCGCTACCGGGAAGCGATCGCCCGCAGTGGGAAACCAACTCGAAAGCAAACCATCCTCCCACCCCCGCTCTATCCAAGACATCCCCCCGGCAACATTCAACAGATAACTCAACTCCGATCGCACCCTCTCCACCGCCACCCGAGTCAACAAAGGAGCCAGCTCGCGAATCGTCGAGAGAGTCTCTGGGGCGATGGAAAAACCTAATTGAGCGCTTTGGCGATAACCTCGCAACAGTCGCAAAGGATCGTCTTCCAGATTTGCAGCTCTTACCATCCTAATAATACCTCGTTGCAAATCTCCCCGACCGTCCAGGGGGTCGATGAAATCGTGAGAGAAAGGACTATAAGCGATCGCATTAATCGTAAAATCCCGTCGGTGGAGGTCGTCCTCTAAACTATCTCCCTCCATTTGCGCAAAATCAACCGTCGCTCTCTCAAACACTACCCGGGCAATTTGGCGATCGGCATCCAGCAACACAAAACCCGCCCCATAGCGACGAGCAACTTCCCGGGCAGTCGCCACCGCCTCCCCAGAAACAACAAAATCCAAATCTAAATTCTCAACCCGACGTCCGAGCAAAGCATCTCGCACCGCCCCCCCCACCAAAAAACTCGACTCGGGCAGCAAGTCTCGGTCGAATGGCCAACCCTCAAAATTAATGGTCCCAGAATCAATTTTGGACATTTTAATAAAAATCAAAGAAAATTCTTAGCGATCGCCCTTTTAGTTGCGTTAGATTAAAAATATCTCGAATCTATTTACTTGAAGCGTAGCGAGGTTTAAAAAAATGTGTATTTGTATCAACTGCCACTATGTCGATCGCTGCGTCACCTACCACGCCGTCGAAATCCAACACGAACAACCTCATTTAACCGAAGACCCAACTTTCGACCCCATAGAACCTACAATTAACGTTAATATCCGCCCCAGAGAAGAAGAGATCGAGATGGAGTGGGACGTAGTTGGTTGCGAAAGCTTTAAAGAAGAAACCGGCAAGTGGGCCAAATTGCGCCCCGGCGAACTAATACCTACTTAATTGTTCGTAGTAATCGCTTTAGCGATGCTCGTAGTAATCGCTTTAGCGAAGTTCGTAGTAATCGCTTTAGCGAAGTTCGTAGTAATCGCTTTAGCGATGCTCGTAGTAATCGCTTTAGCGATGCTCGTAGTAATCGCTTTAGCGATGTTCGTAGTAATCGCTTTAGCGATAAAAGCACTAAAGTGCTTACTACGAACGAATTTTTTAGCACCTAAATGCTTACTACGAACAGCACCTAAATGCTGACTGCGAACGAGGTTTCCCAATTCCCTAATTAAAATGAGCTATTGTTTAAATCCCGCCTGTCACCAACCGCAAAATCCAATGGATGCTAACTTTTGCCAAAGTTGCGGTTCCAAATTGTTATTAACTCCCAATTCAACCATCGGCAAAAACTCCCGCTACCGCCCCCTAAAACTTCTTGGGGAGGGCGGTTTTGGCAGAACATTTTTAGCAGTAGATGAAGAAAACACGCAAAAAAAAGAATGCGTAATTAAACAATTTTTCCCCCAAGGTTCCACCTATTCTGCAGTCATGCCTTTAGCTGGCAATTCTGTATCTAGTGGCGCAGAAATGGAGGAAAGTAAAGGGAGGGCGATAGCTCGCAAAGCAGCAGAATTATTTGAGGCCGAAGCGATGCAGTTGGAAATCTTAGGAAATCACCCTCAAATCCCTAAATTTTTAGGGCATTTTCAACAAGAAGGACATCAATACTTAATCCAAGAATATATCGAAGGTAAAAACCTCGCCGAAGAACTAGCAGAAAAAGGTGCTTTTAACGAAACCAAAATATGGGAACTGTTAAAGGATTTATTGCCAGTCTTACAATTCGTTCATAAATCTAAAGTTATTCATCGAGATTTAAAACCAGAAAATATTATTCGCCGAGGATTTTATCAAGAAAATTCTGGAGAAACAGAAGTAAAAAAAGCCAACAAAAATCAACTGGTATTAGTAGATTTTGGGGCAGCCAAAATAGTTCAAAAAAGCGGCTTGCCCAAAACGGGAACCGTCATCGGCAGCGCCGCCTACACCGCCCCAGAACAACTGATGGGCAAAGCAGTTTTTGCCAGCGACATTTACAGTTTGGGCGTTACCTGCATCCATCTTTTAACTCAAGTTCCTCCCTTCGACTTATTCGACGGCAGAGAAAACGAGTGGGTGTGGCGGCATTATTTAAAAGTACCAGTAAGCGAAGAATTGGGCGTAATTCTCGATAAAATGTTAGCCGGTGCCACCGGTCGTCGTTTTCATTCGGCCTCGGCAATTATTCGGCAGCTTAATCCTCCAAAGTCCGAATATATGGAGACGGTATATTTTTCCCGAGAAACTGTTTCTAATGCTGTCAATAAAACTCAATCTATTGTTGCAGCAAATACGGGTCTAATTTCTCCAAAAGTTAATCAAAACAAGACTGCTAAAATTCGCGCAGAACTTCAAAAAGCTTTAGGATATACTGGGGTTAAAGTTCAGGTTAGTCAGGGCAAAAAGCAGCTAACAGTTGTTATTAGTAGAAAGGAAAATAATAAAGTCGATCGCTCCGAATTATCTCAGATTATTGGGGCTAAACTAACAGAATTGCAACTGAAGAATGTCGAAAAAGTTAAACTGTTAGTCAAGGTTAAAGGTAAAACAGTTCCCGAGTGGCAGCAGGGGTTTAAAATAGACAAAAAAGCTCGCTTAAAAAACCAAATTAATCGCCTGAAAAAACACGAAAAAGCCGAGAAGCTGTCGAAAGTAACAACTAAAGATTTTTGGTTGGCAAAGTTTCGCAAAAAAGACTTTTGGCAAGATTCGTTAATGTTTGCTTTAGTCTGGTTTATCTTTGCCTATCAAGTTATTGTTTGGCATCCAGTATTATCTCTTCCCATCGCCTCTGCTTTTGTTTGGGTAAAATATAAAGCTTCCCGGGATAAAACCTTGGCTAATAATAAGTTGTTGGGCAACGTGGCAGTTTTGTTTTTAATACTCGGTATTTTAGGCGGTAGAATTTGGGCATCTGGTGTCTTTGGTTTGCTCTTAGCCTGTCTTTTCGTAGCTTTACCCCTGTTCTACGTCCGCGATAATTATGAATAAAACCCAACAACTTCCCATTCCCAAAACTAACAAATACGGTTTAGCAATTCATACCAGCAGTGCAGATTTAGGTTTTGCTCTTAGCAATTTTGACGGAGATACTCGCTCTCAAAAATGGGATTTAGGGCGAGATTTATCGATTTATTTGCATCAATATTTGCCAGAATTTATTGCGCCCCAAACCTGGCAAGATTTAGCCTTTATTGCAGTTGCTAAAGGTCCTGGAGGTTTCACCGGTAGCCGCATCGGAGTAGTAACGGCGCGGACTCTGGCGCAACAATTAGACGTTCCTTTGTTTGGCATTTCGAGTTTGGCGGCGGTAGCTTGGGATGCCGTTCAAAAAATGCCAGAAATTGAAGGAAAATCGATAAATATTGCCGTACAAATGAGGGCTAGAAGGGAGCAATTATTTGGGGCGATTTATGAGTTGGTATCCCAGAAAACCGATTTTTCCAAAAAACCGGGTTTCTTGAGCGAGTTGGTATCCCAGAAACCCGGTTTTTCCAAAAAACCGGGTTTCTTGAGTGGCGGTTTAAAAGAGTTATTGCCAGATACGGTAATGATGCCCGAAGAATGGGAAAAAACTTTAGCAAATTGGCAAACTCCTGTAGAGTTAATTAAGGCAGAAGGTGGGTTGGCAGGAACGACTTTAAGTTTATTAGAATTAGCATATTTAGAGTGGGAACAGGGGAAGCGATCGCCTTGGTCGGAAGTCGTACCTTTTTACGGTCAACATCCAGTCAATTAATAATTAACAATTATTAATTAACAATTAATTGTTATCAATCAAAATTAAGGAGTTAATCTTTACTAGGAGTTAAAAAAAAGAAAAATTACATAGCTTTTAACAAAGCCAGCTTAAACTCAACAGCAGTTTTAAAATAAATTTCAGGGGTATCGCGCAGGGCTAAATCGATGACATCTGCTACTTCTTTGGGAATAGAAGGTTCTCGCTCTCTAATAGGAACCGCATCGCTTTGTAAAACCACCAAAAACGGGTCTTTATTAGTAAAATCTCGCGGGTAAGTTCCAGCGAGCATATTGTAAGCAGTAGCCGCCATTGCCCAAACATCCATCTCCGGTTTAGAATAATTAAAACTAATCACCTGCTGGCGGGGGACAAAAATAGGAAGACCGACAGTATCGCCGCTCATAGTTTGACCGCTCAAACCGGCTAAATCGAATGCTTTAGCCAAACCGTAATCTGCTATTTTTACCACTGGAGAACCGCTAACATTAGCTAGAAAAAGATTATCCGGTTGGATGTGTCCGTGAACAAAACCTGTGCCTTTGCTAAAGCTGCCATCTTCCTTTTTTAGATAAGGAATCTCAGCATTATGAGCGTATTCCAAGCCGTCTAAAGCTTGTAAAATTATGGGCATAGCTTCATTAAAAGGCAATTTACCCCCCCGTTGTTTCATTAGCTCCAAAACGCTGCCGCCGTGGCAATATTCCAGAGTAAAAAAGAAAGTGCCATTAAAATAGCCTTCATCTTTTAGTTTAACAATATTGGGATGGTTTAAAGCTTTAGTATTTTCTGCTTCTCGGAGGAACTCTTCCCTAGCGCGCTGAGAGACAATTACCTGGGGCAACATCATCTTAATTGTTACTAATTCGCCGGTGCGATCGTCCAGGGCTAAAAAAACCTCGCTAGCTTTTCCTTTACCTAGCAATTTTAGAATAGTGTAATCTCTCAGAGAAAGAAGATTTAGTTCTCCTTTTTTCGCTTGGTTTATCAAATTTTTGATAACCTCTTGCAAGTCAGGTTGACTATAAGCGATCGCCTCTTGGCCTACCTTCCCATTGTCTATATTTTCCAATCCGCCAGACAAGACAGTAAAATCGCTTTTCTCTCCTTCTCTAACTCCTTCAATGCTAATTTGAAAAACGGTTTTACCAATTTTGATTTCATCCCCTTCCTTAAGATCGTGTTCTGGGAAAGTAATTTTGGCAGCTTCTTGTGCGGTTTGATTTAATTGGCGCTGTCCGATTTTTCTGCCATTAATATAAGTTCCATTTTTACTGCCAAAATCCCGCACCCGAATATCGGGAGGGTTAATATCTAAAAGACAGTGGTAGCGAGATATGGTACGATGAATTTCGTCGTTAGGCAGTTTTAGCTGGC
Source organism: uncultured bacterium (assembly GCA_964619285.1). Taxonomy (GTDB): domain Bacteria; phylum Cyanobacteriota; class Cyanobacteriia; order Cyanobacteriales; family Microcoleaceae; genus CALKCV01. The sequence continues at coordinate 9,006 of CAZUCT010000071.1, forward strand.
AGTCGTTGGAGCGACCTATGAGGCAAGTAGTACGGTCTTCAAAGTCAAATTGATGACCTTGGAGACTGCCTTGAGTAACAGTGAGAGTGACTTTAGCTGACATTTATTTATTTTTGGTTTTAGATTTGACTTTGCGTCCCTCAAACTAAAAAGGGATAAAAAAGCTCTAAAAAAGAGAATACTTCAACCGAGCTTGTAGAATAGCTCTGAGGTGACAACTTTAACTGCGCCTCACCAAAAGTTAAGAGCTCGTTCTCTATCTTCGAGGCTAACATTTCTCGAACCGGATAAGATTATTAATGAGAAAAGGCTGAATAAATAACAGCAATTGTCGCATTAAGAAGATAATTTTTTGAAGACAACCATGAGTCTAACCCCCGAAGAGTTGACCGCAATTGATAATAAACTTTCCCAACGCCAGATAGACCTAGACCCAGGCGGCTACTTTATTATTTATCTCGATCGCGAAGCAGGATTGATTTGTGCCAAACATTTCACCAATGTTATCGATGAAAAAGGTTTGGCTGTAGATCCAGAAACAGGCAAACCCATTCCAGCTAAAGGTAAAGTAGAACGCACTCATACAACGGTCTTTTCTGGCAGAACTGCCAAAGAATTATGCGTCAAAATTTTTGAGGAAACCCGCCCCTGTCCGATTACCATGTTAGATCATGCCGCTTATTTGGGACGGGAATTTGTACGCGCTGAAAATGTTTTATTAAGTGGCAGGGAATACGTTCAAGATTAAAAGAGAAAATCAAAATCCCCACCCTCTGACTTTGGCAAACTCAGGGTAAGGCGGGGATGGAGGGAGACAGGTGTCTCGCCTGGTAGAACAGGTGTCTCGCCTGGTAGAACAGGCGTCTCGCCTGGTAGAACAGGCGTCTCGCCTGTTCTACGGGCATCGGCAGCAGCAAGGTTCAACCTGAAAAACCTTGATACCAGAAATAAGTAGCCATCGGTATGATGGTGGCGACAACTAACAGCACGATTACAATAACCGTGGCATTTGTGTCGTCTGTTTCTTCTGCTGTTTTAAAAGTCCGTTCTATTTGAAGGCCGCTGGTAACTTCGGGTGCCCCCGGGTCTGGTTGGCCGGAGAGGACGGCGGCCAGGCGATCGCTTGCTGCTATCAAGGCCTCGTTGTATTTGTCACCTTCCCGTATAGGTATTTGGACGGTTTCGTTGGCCACGCTTGCGGCTATTTCATCGGACAGCATCGTTTTCACCGCTTCCCCTGTACGAATGCCATCGTTATTGGTGAGGGTATCCAATACCAGTAAAGTTTGATTGGCCGCTGCTTCTGGAGTGGGAAACCATTTGTCGAATAATTTCTCGGTAAAGCTGGCCGCTGTTTCGCCGTAGTCGAGGCGGCGGATGGTGACTAATCTCACCTCATTTCCCGTTTCTTCGGCTAGATTTTCCAGAGTCTTGTTAATCTTGCTTTTAGTAACTAGACTGAGGACTTCGGCATCATCGACGATCCAGGTAGGGTCTCCTGCCGATAAATTGGGCATTTGATAGACCCCGGTGGCCTTTGCTGGTGCTACTAAAAGCCCGGTGGCCAAAACTAGCACCCCTATTGACAAAATTAGATTTTGGATGTATTTAAAATTGAAAGTTCGTTTAAGGAGTTGTATCATCAGAAGGTCGATGTTAATAAACTGGTTTAAATCCCAGAATACTATAAAAACGGGAGTTCATGTCAACTTTGAAGCAACCAAACAGCTATCGATTTTTGCTAATTGTCAATTGCTAATTGTTAATTGTTAGTCCTAATCATTGGCTATTAGCAGTTAGCAAACAGCAATAATTCTCAGACTCTATTAGTCCGGTGAATTAGTCAGGTGACGTGCATCCCTGAAAATGGCATCAACAGTGCCCAAAAAAATATTATAGCAATCCTATCTGAGTTGTGTTAAAAATACCAAATACCCTTCACGATGGGCAGCTCGATAATAGGTCATGGGTAACGGGCCGATGCGATGCTCCAGTTGGAAATTGTTATAAAAATAGAATAAGAAAGAATTTCCGATAAACTTACAAAATAAATTATGAGTAAAGCTGTGGTAATCTTAGGGGAATTGAGCGATCGCGACATTGATTGGATGCTTGCCACCGGCAGCAAACAAGAATTGCCAAAAGATAAGGTATTAATTACCGAAGGTCAACCTCTCAATGCCCTTTACATTGTTATTGATGGAACTCTAAAAGTCTATGTCGCTGCTCTGGGAAACAGGGAAATTGGAATCATCACTAGCGGCGAGGTATTAGGAGAAATGTCTTTTGTTGACGGGCGTCTGCCTTCGGCTACTGTTAAAGCCGTTGAAAATAGTTTAATTTTATCGATTCCTCGACAAAAATTAACAGAAAAATTAGAACAAGATGTTCTTTTTTCCCTCCGCTTTTATCGAGCAATTACTAAATTTCTTTCCACAAGATTGCGCGGTACCGTCTCTCGTCTCGGCAGCGAACCAGATTTGCTTTATGAAGAGGTTGAAACTGATAAATTTTCATCGGAAATTAAGGAGAGTAGTCTGACAGACAATTCTAGGTTTGCTCTGCTTATAGAACGTCTAAAAAAAGCTTGAAAATTAGCAATTAGCAATTAACAATTAATATATGCCCAGGGTCGGATTTCCCAGAGACCATTCCCCCAATCGAGAATTTGACAGCACGATGATGGACCGCTGTCGGGAACTGGCCAGCCGCGCCGCTGGACGAACGGCCCCTAATCCTTTAGTAGGTTGTGTCGTCGTCAGAGATGGCCAAATTGTCGGGGAGGGTTTTCATCCGGCAGCGGGCCAGCCCCATGCAGAAGTTTTTGCCCTGGGGGAAGCGGGGGAACGAGCTAGGGGAGCTACTGTCTATGTCAACCTAGAACCCTGCAACCACCACGGACGAACCCCTCCTTGTAGCGAAGCTTTAATCGCTGCGGGGGTAGCTAAGGTAGTAGTAGGAATGGTAGATCCTAACCCCTTAGTGGCAGGCAGCGGCATTGCCAAATTGCGCCAAGGGGGCATCGAAGTGGTGGTAGGTGTGGAAGAAGAAGCTTGCCGCCAGCTCAACGAGGGTTTTATACATCGGATGCTTCACCGCAAACCTTTCGGCATCCTCAAATATGCTATGACGTTAGACGGTAAAATCGCTACCAACACGGGCCATAGCGCTTGGGTAACGAGCCCGGAAGCTAGAAGCAAGGTACATCAGTTGCGGAAAGCTTGCGATGCTGTAATCATAGGAGCAAATACGGTCCGCAGGGATAATCCAAGGTTAACGAGTCGCAGCGGCGATCGGGCCGATAATCCTTTAAGGGTGGTGATGAGTCGCAATTTGGATTTACCTCCCAAGGCCCACTTGTGGGACGGGACGGAAGCGGATACTTTGGTATTGACGGAGGTAGGAGCTAATCGGGACTTTCAGGGGTTTTTGACGGAAAAAGGGGTGGAGGTAGTCGAATTATCTCCTTTAAGTCCCGCTGCGGTAATGGCTTATTTGTACGATCGCTCTTTTTTATCGGTGCTTTGGGAGTGTGGGGGTATCCTAGCTGCTAGGGCGATCGCTGAGGGTACGGTTCAGAAAATTCTGGCCTTTATTGCTCCTAAGATTATTGGCGGGCAAACTGCTCCTTCCCCAGTGGGCGAGCTGGGATTAACTGAGATGACCCAAGCTTTGACCCTAGAAAAAGTAACGGTGCATTCTATAGGTTCGGATTATTTAATCGAAGGTTATTTGAATGCACCTCAATTTTGAAACAAACCGGCTGTTTGTTGGTTGTTAGTTGTTAGTTATTAACTGCCTTATATTTGAGTAAATATGAGATTGAATCGCGTTAGTTTTGTCATCTACACAAGTAATGCTTAGGTTAACAATTAACAATTGACCATTAACAATTGACAAAAAACCAATGTTTGAATTTTTTCTTTGGAGTTTATTAGTCGGCAGTCTGGGTACCGAAGCCGTGCTTTTGGGTAGCTGGCTGCGTTTTAGACAAGTAACAGTAGAAAAACAAGAATGTGAGGAGGAAGAAACTTTGACTCGCTTAAAATTTGAAGATAATAATAGTATGGCGAGGGGAGAAAATCTCCCCCATCATAACAGTTCTAAATTTGGAACTAAAGAAGCTAAAAATATGAGCTGGGAATATAAGATCGTTCGGGCAAATAGCGATTTATTTAGAAATCCAGAAATTTTTCGCAAATTGTGTCGGGAAGAGGCAGAGGCGGGCTGGGTTTTGTTAGAAAAGTTAGACGATCGCCGCGTTAGATTTAAACGGCTTCTCGCCATAGGAGAAAAGATTGACTTACAAGAACTTGCTTTCGATCCCTATCGCTGCCACTACGGTTCTTCATCCCATTGGATAGCTTGGATGGGGGCTGCAGTTTTTCTTTTTGCTATTACGCTTCCTAGTTATTTAGGTTTTGTTTTAGTCTCAAACACTATCGACAAAAAATCGGAGCTTAATTTACCCGCTACAGTTTTTGACTCTTCTCCTTCTTCTCCCGATCCTGTAGTCCCGGAAAAACAAACAAATGAGGATGAAGGCAGCGAGGAAGGTTATGGTTATCCAGAAGAGAGTTATCCCACTAACGACTACGATTATAATTACCCCCAAGAAAACAACTACAACCAACCGGAAGAACCAAGCAACAGCCAATACGATTATAGATATTAGGAAACTTTGTGGCAATTAATTAAACAGAAGGGGATGCCTCTACAGATAAATTGTAGTTAGTATCCCCTTCAATCGTTCGTAGTAACGACTTGAGTCGTATAGATGTAGTGGCGGGTTCCAAAAGTCGCTTTCTGGAAGGTAAGTAGGTAGGCAAAAATATTTACATAAAAATTGACCCGTAGAACGCGGCTATTGCCTGTTCGATGTCTAATTAATTTTGCGCGACTACTTAATCGAATAAAGAAACAAGTGAGGGAGTATCGCTTTTCGCAATTTTTATTTAAAGAATATGCAAACATAAGAAACCCGGTTTTTTGAAAAAACCGGGTTTCTGGAGTAGGAAGACCGCGACTATCTTTTGAAAAAACCGGGTTTCTGGAGTAGGAAGACCGCGACTATCTTAAGAAAAAACCGGGTTTCTGGAGTAGGAAGACCGCGACTATCTTTTGAAAAAAACGGGTTTCTGGAGTAGGAAGACCGCGACTATCTTAAGAATTGCTCTTACTATAAGGCAAATCCTCGTTAATTCGATCCATTTCCAACTGCTCCATTTGATTGACGCGATCGATATAAGAAGCGAAAATTTGCGACAATTTATTATTGTAAAAACGGTGCATGCTATAATTAGGACGGGCGGGAAAACCCCGTCGTTTTTTATGGCGACCGCCGGCACCCGGATCGAAGAGATTAACGCCGTTGGCAATGCCCCACTCGATAGGCGTATAATAACAAGCGTCAAAATGCAGGCAGTCTATCTCCTGGGTACTGCCCCAATAACGTCCGTAAAGGCGATCGCCCTTAGTAAGACAAAACGACATCCCCACCGGAGAGCGATCGTCTAACTCGCTGTAGGCCGCAACAAAAACTACTCGGTGGCGGAAGTCGTGGTGCAACTCCTCGAAAAATCGCTTCGTCAAATACTTACTCCCCCACCAACCAAATTTATCGCAAGTATTCTCGTAAAAATGATACATCTGGGAAAACAAGGTTCTGGGAATCTCATCCCCGGTCAAAGTTCTGACTTCTAACCCCGCTTTACCCACGGCCTTCCGTTCCCGCCTGATATTCCGGCGCTGGTTGGCATTAAACGCTGCCAAATAATCGTCAAAAGTTTGATAGCCCTTATTTTCCCAAATATAACTGTGATGCAGCCAACCCCGAAACCCGTGACGTTCGATAACAGGTCTCCACTCCGGATCGACGTAGAGAAAATTGCAACCGGAGATATTGTGGCGATCGCAAAAAGCATCGATCTCCTTAACCATCAACCCCGTCAGTCGGTCCTCGTCTTCCTCTGGGGCGATTAAAAATCGATACCCCTCGGCGGGAGTAAATGGCGACATCCCCAACAACTTCGGATAATATTCGATCCCCAAACGATAAGCAACATCGGCCCACTGATGGTCGAAGACAAACTCCCCATAGCTATGACTTTTAATATAAAGCGGCGCTGCAGCTATCAATTGTCCGTCCCGCCAGACAGTCAAATGTTGGGGCAACCAACCGGCACTGTCAGTGGCGCTGCCGGAAGTTTCCATATTGTTTAACCAGTCCCACTCAAAAAATGGGGTTTTCAGAGGTTGGGCGAAAGCGTCCCATTGCTCTTTGGGAACTTCCGTCATTTTGTTAATCCATTTAAAAGAATATTGAGTTTTGTGCTGTTTGAACATTTTTCCTGTCTTTAACCATTGTCCTTCCTTTAAGTTAATCTAATCTTTAGATTTCGGGTAGGCTCCATGGAGAAGAAGGCAAGAGGCAAGAGCAGGCAAGAGGCATGCATTGTTAACTCATTTTTGTTTAAGTAGCCCTAAAACTTGTAGGTAGGGCGCGCGTGCAACGGAACCCAACATCTTCGCGTTCGTTCCACTGCGTGGAGCAAGTCCCTAAGTTAGATTAGGCCGTAGTGCAAAAATACTTCCCGGCCAATTGTTTCAACTTCTAACAGTTCCAACCGAGGGGCCATCGAAGCTACAAACCCCGTTCCTTCGACTGCAGTGGGGGCGTCGGTTCCGCCTAAGATTAAAGGACAAATTGTCAGCCACAATTCATCTATTAAATTAGCAGTTATTAAAGAACCGACGATTTGACCGCCGCCTAAAATTGCCAAACGCTTGATGCCTAAATTTAGGAGTTGTTGAAAAGCGCGATCCCAATCTATTTCTCCTTCTTCCTTGGCGGCAAAGATAATTTTTTCAAATTTATTTTTTAAAGGGTTGCTGTCGAGATTTTCTGGTTTTTTGCTAGTTAGCAACCAGCGGGGAACCGGTTGTAGAAAAAAGGGAAAATTGGGGTCGAGGTCGAGCGATCGCGAACAAACTATTTGTGTCGGTTGGGGAGGTTTTCCCAGCTTTTCTCTTGCTGCTAAAAGTTCGGTTGAAGAGATTCTCATCGTAGTACCGTAAGCGCGAAGAGTTCCCCCACCAAATAAAACGGCATCTGCTTTAGCAATTTGTTTTTCTAAGTGCTTTTTATCGTTGGCGGAACCAAATCTGGCGGGGGATTTTTTGACATCTGCAATTTTGCCATCGGCGCTGGTGGCGAGGATAACTGTTGCGTGCGGTCTGTTAATGTTATTTTTCATTTTTAACTTAACTCGAAGTCTTGTAGGTTGGGTGGAACGCAGTGGAACCCAACAATAATATTGTTGTATTTTGATGCTGTTGGGTTTCGTTTCACTACACCCAACCTACAATTTTATCTAACTAATTGCCGAATAAATAATTATCCCGTAGGTTGGGTGGAACGCAGTGGAACCCAACAATACTATTGTTGTATTTTGATGCTGTTGGGTTTCGTTTCACTACACCCAACCTACAATT
>CAZUCT010000071.1:16599-26833 GCA_964619285.1 uncultured bacterium
ACAATTTTATCTAACTGTTGGGTTTCGTTTCACTACACCCAACCTACAATTTTATCTAACTGTTGGGTTTCGTTTCACTACACCCAACCTACAATTTTATTTAACTGTTGGGTTTCGTTTCACTACACCCAACCTACAATTTTATTTAATTATTAATTAACTCGAAGCGCTGGTATAAAACCTCAAAGCAAACCGCCAAAACGCCATTGAAACTAACAACAAACCCCCAGCCAAAACCGCAGAGCCCAACACCCAAAAAAACGTTCCTCGACCCAACATCGCCTCGGCGGGAACCGTAGTTAAAAAAGCAACTGGAACGATAAAAGTAAAAAAGAAACGATAAGCAACTGGATAAGCAACCATTGGAAATCTGCCCGCCGCCAATAAGGCCCGCAAAACTTCCGTAACGTTATAAATTTTCACAAACCAAATGCTCGTCGCCCCCAAGATAAACCAAATACTATAAAGACTAATGCTGCCGCAAATAAGCGGTACTAAACTTAATAAATAATTAGCTGCTCCCAAACCTAATTTACTACCTGCATAAACTAATAAAATTACTCCTGAGAAAAAATCCGCCAATCCCCAGGGAGAAACTTTATGACTGGAGAGCCAAAATTGACTGCTAATCGGTTTTAGTAAGATAAAATCCAGCGTTCCTTCTTGAACGTAAACGACGATGCTGTTAAGATTTGGGGCGAGCAAAACCTGAGAAAAACCTTGAAGCATGGTAAAAATTGCCAGGACGATTATTGCTTCTTCCCAGCTCCATTGCTCGAAGGTGTAGCCGGTTCTATAAAATAAAAATAAGCCGAAAATGCTTCCCGCTAAATTGCCGATGCTAGTGAGGGCGGCTAAGACAAAGTTAAATCTGTATTCTAATTCCGCAGCGATCGCCGCCCCCCAAAATAACTTTAATATTCGTAGATATTTCTGCATTTTTCTCTTTCTATTTCTATGGTTCGTAGTAAGCATTTAGGTGCTGCTTTGGTATTTCAGAAACCCGGTTTTTTGAAAAAACCGGGTTTCTTGACTTCCAAAAAACCGGGTTTCTTGACTTCCAAAAAACCGGGTTTCTTGACTTCCAAAAAACCGGGTTTCTTGACTATCAAAAAACCGGGTTTCTTGACTAGCACCTAAATGCTTGTTACTAACTTAAAAATTAGAATTTATTAGCTGATAATTGCCAACAGGTTTATCCTTGCAATCTCGCCAAGTATTTGAGTTATAAAACCAGCTTGACGAAAGTTCTGTTTCCATAATCCAGAGGCGATCGCTCTCATAATTTCCCTCTTCTTGAGGCAGATCTTCCCTTAAATAGATCGCCAAATTTTCCATAAACTCGTAGCCATCGCTAAAGCTATTTGGCGGCCAACCCATGTTGGCATCTTCCAAAGCTTCCCCCGCAATAAAAACAATTTGATGATAAAAAGTCATCGTATCCATTTGCTCTAAAAGCCTGCGCAATTTTAAAGGCGAGGGAGCAATTAAATAAATATCTTCGCAGTCCGGTTCTGTCTCTACAAAATCGTCCCAACTTTGATAGGATAAAAAGGTCTCCCCAGACTCTAATTGATAGCCCAAAGCAAAGCGAATTTCATCCACAATTTCTTCATCGGAAACCTTCTCGGAAATCCTATCGATCCAACCATGAATGGTGTTATATAAGTCTATGTCAGAAAGAGAAAGTAGGGCTTCTCTTACGATTTCGGCGTATCTTTGAGTTTTGATTTTCATTGTTTTTTCTCCTCTAATAATTGATAGATTTCGGTTAGTTTTTTGTTGATTATTTTTCCTTCGAGAAAGTCGATCGCACTAGAGAGTCGGCCATCTCAGAAAACTAGGTTTTTCGGTATCTCAGAAACCCGGTTTTTTCAAAAAACCGGGTTTCTAGGCCGGCTTTCTAGGCCACCAGCTTTTCTAATCCCCAATTTTTAAGGCATATAATCCCTACCCCCGCCTTGACGAGGGACAGTAGGTATTTTTTGGGGAGAGTATTTTTACGGGCTGTCAGGAATGACGCTAAAAAATTGGACTAGCGAGGGACTTGGCACGGAAACTTTCGTCTTTGTCTTGCCTGTTTCGATAGTTCCGAACCCCAAAGGCCCTTTTTCCTTTACCCGGATCGTAGGACTTCAGATTTATTGGCTAATCTGCCAAAACAATTATTATATTACGCGACGCGCTCTAAAACAAGACTTTTGAAAAGATTTTTTTTTGAGTCGAAGGTGGGCCTAACTAGCGGAGGAAGATGGGGAGAAAACAACCCATCCCTTGACATTTTTCTTTTTTTATGGTAGCAGTCTCTTGTAGTCTCTTGTAGGTTGGGTGGAGCGAAGCGGAACCCAACAGTCTCTTGTAGGTCGGTTGGAGCGAAGCGGAACCCAACAATCTCTTGTAGTCTCTTGTAGGTTGGGTGTAGCGAAGCGGAACCCAACAGTCTCTTGTCGTCTCTTGTAGGTTGGGTGGAGCGAAGCGGAACCCAACAATAAAATAGGTAAAAAGATTATGAAAAGTGCTGTTGATGTAGCCCGTTACTTCCTATGTCGCGTTGACAGAGAAGTAGGCGATACTATTTCCAATCTCAAACTACAAAAACTGGTTTATTACGCGCAAGCTTGGAGTTTAGTCTTCAGAAATAAACCGTTTTATTATCAAGATATCGAAGCTTGGGTTTCCGGTCCGGTGGTTCGCGATGTCTGGAATGAATACAAGGATTATCAATATGGGGATATTCCCCCACCAGACGATTTGGATGTCGAGTTTGACGAAGACGAAATAGAAGTGTTGGAAGAAGTCTGGGACGTTTATGGAGAATTAAGTGCCAAACATCTGCGAGATTTGACCCATTCAGAGACTCCCTGGATAAATGCTCGTAAAGGTTTAGAACCGGCTGAAAAGTCGGCAAATAAAATAGATATGGAGGAGATGAAGTCGTATTATTCTAATTTTGTCGAGGCTTCTTAAATGGGGAAAAGAAATAAGATAAAAAAGCCTTCTTTACCTAAAAAGGGAAAGCAGGTTTCTCAGGAAGCTCAGTTACCTAAATTAATAAGTAGCGATGACGAACATCCCAGTTTTAGATTTACATATACAGATAAAAACAGCTGGACTTTATCGGAGTGGAGTTCGTCAGAAATAAACGTTCTAATTGAGGGGTTAAAAAAAATTGAAAAATACGGTTGGGCGCAAATAAAAACTCATGGTGCAAAAAGACGTGGGGAATCAGTGGGAACTGGTTATAAATTAATTGGAACTCATCCAAGTCTGCCAGAATATGTACCAAAAGATGTCAAGTTATCTGAAATGAGAATAGACCGGGAAAAACGAATTTTTGGCTTTCGGGAGGGGGCAGTTTGCTACATAATTTGGTTCGATAGAAGTCACTCCGTTTGCCCTGAATAGCAGTTAGTCTATGGTAGGTCTGGCTCCGCGAAACGCAACCCAACAGCAATTAATAGACTTCGCCGCATAGTTCGATTTTTATGTAGGGGCAAAGCATTAGGAAAAGCCCTGAAACCCTCATTCTACGCTCGCTGCTAACAAACTGTCCGGAATATTGGTTACTGATAAGGAAGATGTATATAGCAATCCTAAATGATTCGTGTCAAAAATCTTCTTGACGAATAAATATGTAGGGGCAAAGCATTCGGGCGTTAACTGTATTAAAAACCCATTAAGATTGATGTCCGAATGCTTTGCCCCACCCTCGCGTTGAACTTTATTTACTTTTGGATTTTTTACAACCTGTTTGGGATTGCTATATTAGGATTAAAAGGATTAAAAGAGGTCTAATAATGCAAATTGAACCTGCTTATCAAGACGGCAAAAGATTATTTATTAATGGCGAACTTATCAAAAAAGCGGATGCAGAACATAAATGCAAGCAGCTTCTTAAAATACGTCAAGAGTTAGAAGGAGAAGATTTAATATTTGTTGGTTCAATCTTAATCTCTTGGCGTTCTGATTATAAAAAAACCCTGCGAATCAAAGTTGATTTAGCTTCTGACGGCAAATGGAACTGTTTTTATTATTTAAACCAGCTAGATAACTGGGAAGATTTTTCGTATCGTAAACCTCTTAAGAAGCCAGAAGCTAATGCGAAATGTAATCTTCAAGATGCTTTTAGGTGTGAAGTATCCAAGCAAATTTCGGACTTTCGTAGTTCGCATCAATTAATTAGCAACAAAAATATTCATGTCGACCATATTGTTCCTTTTCAAAAGCTATTGCAAGATTTTTTAGAAAAGTATAATTTGCAATGGCAAGAGATAAAATTAGAAAAAGTTCCTAAAAATACAATGCAATTTAAGCTGTATAGATATCAAATTCAAGATAGGAAATTAGCCCAGGCTTGGCACGATTTTCATAAAAAAAACGCGGAACTCCAGATTCTATCTGCTAAAGAAAATCTTCAAAAATCTTCAGTATATAATAAGCAAAAAATTTCAGGTTTTGTTAACAATAGTGATGACATTTTTTCGGAAAACAGCTAAATTCATCAGTATGTAGCGCCCGCATCGCGCACCGAAATCGTCTCTTGGGAAAGAACAAAAGTTCAGAAAATTAAACGTGGGAAGGGGGCAAAGCATTCGGACATTAACATTAACGATTTTTCTCAAAATTTATCCCCCGAATGCTTTGCCCCTACAAATTCGACTCTATGGTATTACTTCAAAAGCATCCCTATCGTACAGCCGATAAATGTAAAAGTCACTATCTAGGGTAAATATGCGCTTAATCTTTTGACTTTCTGCCACAGCAACCAGAGAAGCATCTGCTAAATCCATCGGCACATTTTGATATTTTTCCATCAAAACCTTCATTCGTTGACACTCAGCTTCATTAGTGGAATGAAGATACAAAGCTTTTCTATTGACAAATTCCCATAAGATTGCCTGAGCCGACCAACCACGCAATTCTGATAGGAAGTACATCGCTTCAGTAAAACAAGGCCATGTTGTTAAAAGAGAACCTGTCAATTTTTGATAAGTTTCAACACATCGAATATGGGTTTCTCCTTGACCTTTATCGATGAGAGCAATTAGAGGTCCGGTATCAATTAAAGTCACGATCGCCTGATTCCTTGTTTAGAAAGTTTGGTGGCAATTTGTTCTCCAAAAGTAGTTTTCTTAACCCGATAATGAGGTTCGGCTTGACTATCAATGGCACCAATTAAATCTCCGATTTTGTCCGACAATGGTTGTCGGGTAGATGGCTTTTCAGAAAGTTGAGAAGCAATCCAATTTTCAGGGCTTAAACCTTGTTCTCGGGCAACTTCTAAGAGAACTTTGTAAGTTTCCTCTGGCAGGACAATAGTATGGTTTGACATCGGTTTACAAACAATTTTTGGGCTTTTTTTCATTTTAACATAATTCTCATACAACCCCAACCAATTTCCTATTTAGAAGAAGAACGAATCGAAAATCCTCTGCCTTCCGGTGCCGTTAATAACTGCACTTGAAAACTAACCCGATCGCTACTATCTCCAGACCTCACCTCCAAATTCCACTCCCCAATTTTCATCTCCCAAAATAACGAATTAGAAGAACTACTACTCAACTTTTCCCCATTCAACCACCACTCTATCGGTTCGTCGGTGGCGATCGCCAACTTAAACTGCAATCTATCCTTGCCAACCGCAGGATTTATTAAGAAATAATCGTCCTCTTGGGGAAACAATATCTTAACTCCCTTTTCCTCGTAAATAGACTGACTCTGCCTCGCCAACCATTCGTTATATTCTGCTGGCAAATTCCCCAACTCGTAACTGCTTTCTCGACTTTCATATTCCGCCAGATTTTCTCTATTAAAATATTCCAAAACAACCGCCGGACATTTATCGCTAGGTCGCCATCCAGAAATAGTACAAACCGGACGTTGCACCATGTTTTTTGGCTGCAGAAAATTAGCGGGTTCTTCTCGTTCGTGCAACCTTAACATTATTCGCTGCCACAGAGGCACCGCTGCCATAACTCCCGAGATTTGTTGGAGGCGATCGCCGTTAAAATTCCCTACCCAAACCGCCACGGTATAATCCTTAGTAAATCCTACCGTCCAAGTATCTCGATAATCGGAAGAAGTACCCGTTTTTACCGCCGCCGGAAACGGTAAATTTAGCGCAGAATTAACCCCAAATTCCGCAGCCCTAGCGTGGGAATCTTTTAAAATATCGGTAATTAACATCCATTGGCTTTTTGCTGGAGGAAGTTGGGCGGGTTCGGCAAGCTGAAAATTAGATACAGTCGCCGCCAAAGGGATAGCTTCCCCTTGTCTTGCTAAAGTCAAATAAGCCCTCGCCAACTCGAACAAACTAACTTCGCCGCTGCCTAAAGTTAAACCCAAACCGTAATAATCTGGGGATTCTTTTAAATTTTCAAAACCCAATCGATGCAGCCGATTTAAAAATTTATCCACTCCTACTTTTTCTAAAACTCTAACTGCGGGAATGTTGAGGGAATTTCCCAAAGCAAAACGCACTAAAACCGGTCCTAAAAAACTGTCTTCGTTATAATTAGTGGGACTGTAAATTTTAGCTCCCGGAATTGCATAATAAGTCGGCACGTCTGCCAGGACGGTATTAGAATTAATTACCTTATTTTCTAATGCTAATTGATACAGGAAAGGTTTGAGAGTAGAACCGGGCTGACGTAGGGCTTGCACTCCGTCGTTGCGTCCGAGATTTTGTTCGTTAAAATAATCGGGAGAACCGACATAAGCGAGAATTTCTCCTGTGTCGTTATCCAGGACGATCGCTGCTGCTTGGCGGACGTTATAAGGAGCTAAATTGGCAACGACTTGTCGTATTTGCGCTTCGACAAATTGTTGCAAAGGTCTGTGGATGGTGGTTCTAATTGCAGTTCTAATTTTAGGGGTTTTGCTAGGTGTTAAATTGACAGATTTCTCGTTAGATAATTGTTCGGCTAGCCAGAACAAAAAATGGGGGGCGGCGATAATACCGCGATCGCGCGGCAAGAACGATATCTTTTCGGCATAAGCTCTATCTGCCCTTTCTCTAGTAATATATTTATCCTCCACCATTCGGTCTAATACATAAGCTTGCCGTTTTTTCAAAGCGTCCCAATAATAGTAAGGGTTGAGTTCCGTCGGATCGTTAGGGAGGGCGGCGAGAATAGTGGCGCGGGGGAGGTCGAGTTCGGCGGCGGGGATGCCGAAATAAGCCCGGGATGCCGCTTCCACGCCGTAAACGTTACCCCCCATCGGCAGGCGGTTTATATATGCTTCCAAAATTTCATCTCGGTTCATCCCCGCAGCAAGTCGCCAGGAAAGCCAAATCTCTTTAAATTTGTTGGGAATGTTGCGGGGGTTTGGTTCTAGCATTCGCGCTAGCTGCATGGCGATGGTGGAGGCGCCGCTAACTATTTCTCTTGCTTGGACGGCTTCGAGGAGGGAACGTCCGATGGCGATCGCATCTAAGGGCCCGTGTTGGTAATATCGCTTGTCTTCGGCGGCGACGATGGCCTCGATGAAGTGGGGGGAAACTCGATTTAGGGGAACAATTGCGGTATGTTCGCGATCGCGCGTTAAAATGGTTCCCAGGGGGAGGTTGTGGCGGTCCCTAAATTCGAGGGCCTGTTGGTTTTGGGCGATGTCCCCCGGTCGAATGGGGGCAAAATAAGGGAGCGATCGGACGGCGATGGCCATTAGGCCCAATCCCAGGAAAACTTTAAAAGCGGGCCTGGCGGCGATGTTTTGGACGGCCCATCGGCTGATTTTTCTCATTTCTGTTGGCCTTGAAGCTTCATTAGACTTCTTGCAGAAGTAGGCAAAAGGCAAAAGGCAAGAGGCATGCATTTAAGAAATTTTGAGGAAAAAGACACTAAAAAAGATTTTACTTTGACTTTTGCAAGAGGTCTATTTACTATCTTAGTTCGGTACTTTAGAATACCTTCGCCAGCATCGAGATTTAAGAAACCGGGTTTTTTGAAAAAACCCGGTTTCTGGCGGGGGAGGAACGCCATTTTCTTGCAGGTATTTTTATTTTGGCGAAGGTATTGTTGGAAAAACCGGGTTTCTGGGAGGAAAAACCGGGTTTCTGGGAGATAAAGTTTAATTCGCCATCTAACGCATCTACCTTAAGATAGATTTCTATTAGTTTTTTGTATTACCGTCAGTAGCCACAAACATGAAGCTAACACTCAGAGTTTGTGACAATTTATGAAGTTGCACAAGGTTCTGATTGTTTTAGGGTGGGGGGCGGGTATTCTGATAAATGTACAACCACCCAATAACACCCCCTCTACGCCGCTCTTTTTAATTAAAGGGCGGTATTTTCTTTGGCAAATTCAGTAAAATTGGACCATTGTTTTTGGGCAGATGTGGCGGCTAACCTCGGGCCCGACCTTACCGCTTCAGCCTGGCAGAATCTTAATTAATCTTAAGTTTTCTTGATTTTTTTGAAAAAATAGGTTAAAAGCGTAAAAAAAATCGGGAAAACCGGGCATTGCTATATAGCATTTTCATTTTAGTTGTGTAAAATAACTTAGTCGCTTTAGGCAAAAGGCAAGAGGCAAGAGGCAACAGTTAAGAAGGTAACAGTCATTTTTTGCTATTAGTAAAAAGTCGTTCCTTCATTTAATCTGATTTGAAAATGCTATATTAAAAAAAGCAGCGGGTAAATGGTCAGGGTAGAAATTGGCAATTAGAGAAACCCGGTTTTTTCACCAAGAAACCCGGTTTTTTCAAAAAACCGGGTTTCTAAGAAGTTCCCGCCGGATTCAATGCAATCAATGAGCGATCGCATCTGATGTTAACTAGCTATGGCAAATGAAATCTAGTAGAAAAACAAACAAAGTTCCAAATGGGGCGATCGGCAAGCTTAAAGAAAGGATTATCTCCGGGTTATCTTTATCAGCTTTCCGACGCACAAACCAGTGGCAAAGATTGGGATTAGCAATCATAACTATTCTGGGAATTTTCAGCTTATCAATTCTCCCGGGGCTAGCCCAAAGAGCCGTAACGGTAAAAGTTTTAATCCAAGCTGCAGAAGCCACTCAGTGGCAACCGCTAGTCGAACGATTTAACGAAGAAAACGAAAATATTACCTTGGAAATAGTTCGGGGCCCCACCGAAGCCAACCTAGTAGAAGACCTTTATACTTCGTCATTTTTATTAGGAGACTCGCCCTACGATTTAGCTTACATGGATATCGTCTGGGTGCCGAAATTTGCGGCGGCGGGTTGGCTGGAAGATTTATCGAATAGAGTTAACTTGGAAGAGTTAAAAACAACTTATCTGGAAGCAGATGTAGATGGAGGCACATATAAAGGCGGACTCTATCGGATGCCTTTACGTTCCGATGGCGGTATGCTTTATTATCGCACGGATTTATTAACTGAAGGAGGATTTGCACCGCCGGCAACCTTTCAAGAGCTAATCGACATTTCCAAACAGTTACAAGAGAGAGGTTTAACTGAGTGGGGATACCTTTGGCAAGGGAAACAATACGAAGGTTTGTCGGCGATGTTTGTAGAAGTATTAGAAGGTTTTGGCGGCTTTTGGATCGACCCAGAAACTAACGAAGTGGGACTCGACAAACAGGAAGCGATTAATGCCGTGAAATTTTTAACAACTACGATCGAAGAAGGCATTTCTCCCCCAGGGTCGACCACTTATGCCGAAGAAGAAACCCGTCGTTTATTTCAAAATGGCAGCAGCGTTTTTTTACGCAATTGGCCCTATGTAGTTAGTTTGGCATCGGACTCGGAAATTGCCGGCAAATATGATATAAAACCCATGGTTAGCATTCCCGGAAAAGATAGCGGTTCTTGTTTGGGAGGATGGGGGTTGGGAATTGTCAAAAGTTCCAAGCATAAGGATGAAGCCTGGAAAGTCATAGAATATTTTAGTAACAAACAAGTGCAGCGGGATTTAATTGAAATTACCGGTTTTGTACCGGCGAGGCGATCGCTCTTTAACAACAAAATCCTACTACAAAAATACGAGTATTTACCCGACTTACTAAAGGTAATTGAAAATGCAGTTCTCCGCCCGCCAATTCCCCAATACGCCCAAGCATCGGACATTTTACAGCGTTATTTAAGCGCCGCTATAACCAGAGCAAAAACACCAGAATCGGCCATGAAAGCTGCAGCAGAAGAAACCCGCACTTTATTAGTTTCCAGTTCGTAATAATCGCTTCAGCGATTAAGTTCGTAATAATCGCTTCAGCGATTAAGTTCGTAGTAATCGCTTCAGCGATTAAGTTCGTAGT
>CAZUCT010000072.1:0-26825 GCA_964619285.1 uncultured bacterium
CAATTAGCAATTAGCAATTAGCAATTAGCAATTAGCAATTAGCAATTAGCAAAAACCGTTTAGCGTTTTATTCAAAATTAAGATGGATCCATAGGAATCTCAATCGTCAATTCCGTACCTTCCCCCACTTCAGAATAACAGCTTAACTTACCCCCATGTTTTTCTACTATAATAGACTGAGAAATCGACAGGCCCAACCCCGTACCTTTGCCCACCGCTTTCGTCGTAAATAGATTTTCAAAAATCCTTTTTTGCACCTCCTCCGACATTCCCGGGCCGTTATCTTTTATCTCCACCATGACCGCCGTTTTCTCCTCGTTAAGTTTCGTAGTAATTGTAATCTGATTGGGCCAGAGCTTAAGCTCCTCAAAAGAACGTTCTTCGTTGCCCTCCTCCAGAGCATCTATAGCATTGGCAATAATATTCATAAATACCTGATTTAACTGTCCGGGATAGCACTGTATTTCTGGCAGCTTGCCATATTTTTTAACTATTTCAATTTCCGGTCGTTTATTGTTAGCTTTTAAACGATGTTTCAACATCATCAAGGTGCTGTTTATGCCCTCGTGGATATTAAAAGCAACTTTCGAGGAAGTGTCTGCCCTAGAAAATGTTCTCAGAGATTTAGTAATATTAGTTATTCTCTCCGTTCCCTGTTTCATCGATGCAATAAGTTGGGGCAAATCTTTTTTCAAAAATTCTAACTCGATCGCCTCTATCTCGTTTTCTATTTCTGCTCCCGGTTCCGGGAAAGTATCTCCATACAGATTTAACAAATTTAACAACTCTTGAATGTATTCTTCTGCATAACTAATATTACCCGCAATAAAGTTAACTGGATTATTAATTTCGTGAGCGATACCCGCCATCAATTCCCCCAAAGCAGACATTTTTTCGCTCTGCATTAGCTGAATTTTTGCCTCCTGAAATTGCTGCAAAGCTTTAGTAACTTCTCCAGTTCTTTCTTCGACTCTTTGTTCTAACTCTTCTGTCATTTCCTTCAGTTCTCTAGTTCTTTCTTGCAAAGTTTTTTCTGTTCGATCGCGTTCTGCTATTTCCCTTTCCAAAAGTTGGTTTTTCTCTGCCAAATCCTTCGTCAAGCTTCGCAATCTTAAGTGGATTTTTGCCCTAGCTAAAACTTCTTCTTGCTCGAAAGGTTTTGTAATATAATCTACCGCCCCCAAACTCAAACCTTTTACTCTATCTTGACTGTCGTTTAGAGCCGTCATAAATATTATTGGTATGTTTTGGGTCGAGGGATTTTTTTGAAGCCTGTCGCAGGTTTCAAAACCATCTATGCCCGGCATAATTATGTCTAATAATATTAAGTCTGTTTCCTTAGACTCCAGCCATTCTAAAGCAGTTAGGCCGCTATTAGCTACTGCTACTTCAAAACCGGCTTTTGTCAAAGTTTTATTTAGCAAGTCTAAATTAATAGGGCTATCGTCTATAATTAAAATTCGCCCTAATGCTGAATCATAATTCATGTTTTTTTTGGAGAACTGGGAATAAAGAATTGGGAATGGGAAAGACCGTAGAACAGGCATCTTGCCTGTTCTAAAATTAGCCATCGACGGGAATTTCGATAAGAAATTCCGCACCTTCTCCCACTGCAGAAATAACCCTTAGCTTACCGCAGTGTTTTTCTTCGACAATTTGACGGGAAATAGACAAGCCCAAACCCGTACCTTTACCTACTGATTTGGTAGTAAATAAATGGTCGAACATCCGCAATTGTACGTTTGGGGGTATCCCCGGACCGTTGTCTTTAATTTTAACAGCAACGTTGCGGGAATTTCCCTGAAATTCGGTGGAAATTGTAATTCGATATTGAGGGTTTTTACCTCCTTCTAGTTCTTCCTCTAAATTGCTTTCGTCAAAAGCATCAATAGCATTAGCTATTAGATTCATAAACACTTGATTTAATTGTCCGGCATAACAGTTTATTTCAGGTAATTCGCCATAGTTTTTAATAACTTCTATCGGCCCTCGTCCAGGGCTTGCTTTTAAGCGGTGTTTTAAGATTAGCAAGGTACTGTCGATGCCTTCGTGGATATTAAATGCAACTTTGGATACCGTATCTGCCCGGGAAAAAGTTCTTAAAGAAGTGCTAATATTGCGGATAATATCCGTTCCTTCGGTCATGGAGGCGATCGCCGTTGGTAAATCCTCCACTAAAAAATCTAGGTCGATATCTTCTGCATTTTCTTGAATTTCCCGAATCGGTTGGGGATAGTATTTTTGATAAAGTTGTAAATGCTTTAACAAATCTTCGACATACTCGGAAGCGCATTCAATATTACCTACAATAAATCCCAGAGGATTGTTAATTTCGTGGGCAACTCCGGCGACTAATTGACCCAGGGCGGACATTTTTTCGCTTTGGACTAATTGCAATTGCGCCCGCTGAAGTTCTTCGAGAGATTCTTTGAGTTGTTTGGCGTAATTTTGGCTATTTTGATAGAGGCGAGCGTTTTCTAAAGAAATGCCGGCTTGGGAACATAACAGGTTGAGAAGTTCGAGGCGATCGCTGGTAAACGCAGCGGTAACTAAGTTATTTTCTAAGTAAAGAATGCCGATTAATTTACCTTGATTTTTAATCGGCGTACACAACAAACTTTGAGGTTGTCGCCAGATAATATAAGGGTCTCCAGCAAAGTCAGTATCTTCCGTCGCATCGTCGATAACTACGGTTTTCCAAGTGCGATAGACGTAGTTAATTATCGACTGGGGAACGTCTTCAAACTCGCTTACGGGAAGGGAACGGGCTATCTTTGTTTCTGGGACTCGTTCTTCGTTCTCATCGGAGTCGATGACCCCAAATGCCTCTATTACCAATTCGTCCCCTTTGGGCACGATGAAATAACCAACTTCTGCCCCGGCATTTTCGATAGCCGCCCGCATCAAGTTCGACAGCAACTTATCTAACTCCAGCTCCCCAGAAATAGCCCTCGCCGCAGCGATCGCCGTTGAGAGGTCTAGTATTGTTGCCGCTCCCGTCGTCGACCCCGTCATCGTGGCAGCTAAAGTCCTGCTAATGGTTGCATTGGGGGCGAGGCTTGCTTTTTGCCGGGCGATAACCGGGCGCAGCAGTTCGGGGTAGCGAGTTTCTAAGTCGTCAACTTTCGCTTTAGCGCCCCAACGGGCGTAGGCGTAGTAGGCATCGCCGATATAAACCGCCGCGATTTTTTCGTTGCCCCACTGGAGGTAAAATTTGGCGGCGAGTTCGTTAGCGATCGCTTCTTCTTGGATATAACCGTTTTCTTTAGCTCCGGCAATGGCGCGATCGTAATATTTCATCGCTTCTAAATATTCTCCCAAAACTCGATTTCGTTCCGCTTCCACCAGATTAAATTTGTGGGAATGGTTCGTTGGCGCGTGACGGGCCCATTCTTGCATCTTTTCTTGGTTTCCCTCTACTTTACCCATAAGTTTTTCTCGTTCCGAATTTGTGGCAGACTCGTATGCGGCAAACCTGGCCAGGGAATCGTAGAAATAGAATATAGCCACATCTGGCATCCCCGTTGCCCCATCCAGATAACTTTCCGCCGAATTTCCGTGAGAAAAGGCTTCTGCGTACTCCCCAAATAGATAGCAGAGGATAAGTTTGTGGAAAGACAAGCAGAAAAGCGCGTAGCGATCGTTTCCTTCCCGATGCACTGGCAGCATAGTTTCTTCCCTGTACCCTTCCCCAGTTATCTCCGAATAATTTTCTGCCTTCTCTATCAAGTTACAGACTACTTGCAGCAAGATTTTTCCGTAATTAAGAGTTGTTTCTTGCTTAATCTGACCCAGCCCGCTATTGTAGTTAGATAACTCTCTTTTGACATCTAACAGTGACGTACCGAGAAAATATAAATTACGGCAATAATTGTAAGCCGAATAAGCAGCAAATTCCAAATCTCCCGTTTCCAGTCCGCAAGAGTAAGCCTCTTGCAAAGGCTTTAAGGTCGATCGCAAATGCTCTTTCCAATGTCTGACAAAAATATTAAAATTGGCAACAACCCTAGCTTGAAAGTTTTTGGCATTCAACTTTGACAAAACTTTCAACGACAGTTCGCCGAAAGCAAAACCGACTTCTATATCTCCTGCTAAAGCACACAAAAGCAACCCGTAATTAACATAAGCAAAAGCAGACACGGCAGTATTGCCGTATTTCAGAGACAAATTTACCTGTTTCAGAGCAATTAAAGGCATAAGGGCGGGAACCGCCAAATAAGCGGCCCCAAAGATACTGTTGGAAAGTTGCATGGCTGCCAGAACAGTTGCATCGGTCATTTCGCCGAGCTCTATTAGCTCCTCAATGGGGCTGCAGCCTAAATTTGACTTGGTTTCTTCCAAAGCCTTCTGGAGCTCCGAAAAGTCTGGCGATTCTGGAAATGTCACTCCTAATAATTTCAGCACTTTTAAGGCTGTTTCTACCGCCGAGAGCAACTGGTTTCGCGCTATCTTTGCTTGGATTGAAATTTGATAGGTGTTTGCTTTGTCGAGGAGAGTTCGGGCCCGTTCCAAAACTACAAAAACCAATCCCTCCATTTCCTCAAACTCCCCGTTGAGGTATGCCGCTTCGGCAGCAGACTCGTACAAAGCTAAAGTTAGTTCGTACTGACTCTGCCAGCAGTCCGCCGCCAGCAACTCTCGACCGGCTCCCAAATACTCCACTGCAGCACTGTAAGCAGTAGCCGCTTTAGCCTTAAGACCGGCTGTTAAATTCAACCGCGCTAACATCTCGCGCAATTCGGGTTGAGTTATTAGCTCCACTCCATAATTTAACCGATCGACTAAATCGAAGATTTTCTCTTCTCTTTGCGCTTCTGGGGTTTGCTTTAACAACAACTCCCCGATTTTATAGTGAGTGCCCCGCTTTTCCGACTCGGGAATTAAAGAGTAAGCCGCTTGCTGGATGCGATCGTGCAAGAATTTGTATTTTGGGAATGGGGAATGGGGAATTGGGAATTGGGAATTGGTATCTTCCCCTTGGTAGAACTTGTAAATTTGACCCAGAGGGACAATTAAACCAGCTTGTAAAGCTTTCCATAAATCCCCTGCGGTATCGGCAACCGACTTTTCCAAAGCGATCGCCAAAGTTTCCAGATCGAACTGGTTGCCGATACAAGCTGCCAGTTTCAAAGTCGAGCGAGTTGCCTCTGGGAGTTTTTGCAACTGCCCCGCCATAAACTCCACCACATCATCAGTAAGCGATAGCTCCCTCACGAATGCCATGTCACATTGCCAAGAACCGCTAGCGAAGTCGAACTCAATTAATCCATCCTCGTGTAAAGACTTGAGAAACTGAGTGGCAAAAAAAGGATTGCCCCGAGTTTTCTGGTAAACCAATTCCGCCAGGGGCATGGCTAACTGTCGCCCGCAGCAGAGTGCTTCGGCAACTAAACTATTAATAGAAGACTTATCCAAAGGCCCCAAGGTAATGCGAGCGATATTGCATCCGCTTTTCTCCATCTCCCCTACCGCCAGCATCAAAGGATGGGTCGCGCTCACCTCGTTATCCCGATAAGCCCCAATTAATAACAGATGCCCCGTCTGGCTATCCCCCGCCAGCAGTTGCATCAATTTCAAAGAGGCCGAGTCCGCCCATTGCAAGTCATCCAGAAAAATTACCAAAGGATGACTTGCCGTCGGAAACACTCGGATAAATTTTTGGAAGAGCAAATTAAATCGATTTTGCGCCGCGCCGGCAGCGAGCTCGGTTACCGGGGGTTGCTTGCCGATAACCTTCTCTAGTTCGGGGATGACATCGATAATTACCCCACCTTGCTCCCCCACGGCTGCCAAAATTTTCCCTTTCCACCATTCCACCGCCGAGGCACTTTCGCTTAACAGTTGTTCTATCAAACCCGAAAAGGCTTGAGCTAAGGCAGAAAAGGGGATGTTGCGTTTAAATTGGTCGAATTTGCCTTTGATGAAGTAGCCCCGCTTTTGGGCTATGGGCTTGTGAACTTCGTTAACTAAGGCAGTTTTACCGATACCGGAGAAACCCGCCACTAACATTATTTCTATCTTGCCTCTAGCAATTCCCTTGAATGCGTCGAGCAAACTTTGTATTTCTGTTTCCCTGCCGTAGAGTTTTTCGGGAATAACAAAGCGATCGCTCTTATCCCTTTGCCCCAGAAGAAAATGACTGATGCTGCCGTTAGTTTCCCACTGTTGCAAACTGGTTTGGAGGTCGAACAAAATCCCCCTCGCACTTTGATAGCGCTGTTCGGGGGTTTTTGCCATTAGCTTGAGGATAATATTGCTGACTGTTTTGGGAATTTCTCCCTTGATTTGGAACGGTGGTTTGGGTTTGCGGGCGATCTGAGAGTGAACCAATTCCATGGGGTCCCTCGACTCGAAGGGCAATTGTCCCACTAACAGTTCGTATAAGCTGACTCCCAGAGAATAAAAGTCCGTTCGATAGTCGATGCCCCGATTCATCCGTCCCGTTTGTTCGGGGGACATATAGGCCAGAGTTCCTTCGAGGACGTTGGGATTTTGGACTTCTTGATTTTCTCTGGGTAAGAGGGTGGAGATGCTGAAGTCTATCAGTTTGACTTCCTTTGTCTCTGGGTTAATCAGAATATTGGACGGTTTGATGTCTTTGTGGATGACCCGATTTTGATAGAGTCCTTCTAGAGTCTCGACTATGGAAATGCCGATGGCTAGAACTTCCTTGAGGCCGAGTTCTCTTTCTGCGGCATATTCGGCCAAAGAGATGGCCCCCGTGTCTTCCATTATCAAGGCATAACCGTTGCCGTATCTCTCCAAGCTTAGGGGTTTGATGATTCCTGGGAGGTCCAGGCCATGGGCGATCGCGTATTGATTCCTAAATTGGAGAAGTTCGTTAAATGTTGGGTATTCGTTTTTGAGGATTTTAATAATTACTGTTTTGTCGTCCTTTTCCCGCCTGCCTCGATAAACTACAGTTCGCGAACCGTCGTAGATTTCTTCGAGAATCTCATAGCCAGGAAGCATTACCGTCCCATTAGTCATGTCTGCCCGCCTCGTTCTATTAGCAATTCCTATTTTAGGGGTCAATACAGTTTTCAGCCTACCTTAACTAAGATATACTCAAAGCGGCAAGGAATGAAGCGTATCATACTCATACTCATACTCATGACGAGTACTCAAAAAGAGAATTTTGAGTTTTTTCTTCGAGTCAAAAAAAGCGCATTTTCTACCCGCGTCGAGTATAAGGCAGGCCATTTAAATCTGGCTATCGGTATTTTCTGTTGGTAAGCATCAAGATTTAAGAAACCGGGTTTTTTGAACAATACCTTCGCCATTTTTTTGTAGGTTGGGTGGAGTCTAAGCTGTTCGGTATTTAAACTACCGATCGGTATCTGAGCTCTAGGCAAGAGGCAAGAGGCAAGAGGCAACAGGGGCCGTGCATTTTAAATGCGCCTTAGCTTAATAAGAAACCCGGTTGGTAAAAAACCGGGTTTCTGAGATACTAAGGATTAATTTTGTTGGGTTCCACGGAGGTTCGCACAACCTACAAGCTATGTTCCCAAATAAAAAAAGCGGGTAACGCGATTCGAACGCGCGACATCAACCTTGGCAAGGTTGCGCTCTACCACTGAGCTATACCCGCAACAACTTTTGTTTTGTCGTTAATCACTATTCTGGCAAAATAAATCGGATTTGTCAACCCTTTTTGCCAAAATTTTTGATTTTTTTTTTTTGGCCCATTTTTGGCATTTTTAGGGCCTTTTTTCTAGGACTGTTCTTCCTTGACGGCGGACTTTTCGGCTTCGATCGCCCTACTAGAGGCCACTGGCAGGGCCGCGTTCTGACCTTCGTTACCGCCATTTTTATAAGTAGAAGGGCGATCGCTCCTAATTACCTGCATCAAGCTGGCCATCTCGATGGCGTTCATGGCATATTCCCAGCCCTTATTGCTTTTTATACCAGCCCTTTCCAAAGCTTGCTGCATGGTATCTGCAGTTAATACCCCAAAAACCACCGGTACTCTCGTCTGGAAAGCTGCCGCCGCGATGCCTTTGGAAACTTCCGCCGCTACATAATCAAAATGAGGGGTTTGGCCTTTTATTACGGCCCCGAGGCAAATTATGGCATCGTAGCGGTGGCTGAGGGCCAGTTCGTGAGCCACCATTGGAATTTCAAAACTGCCGGGCACCCAAATATAATCAACTTGACGGCCCTGGGGTTCTGGATCTATGCCGTGGCGTTTTAAACAATCTTGACAACCTTCTAAAAGTTTGCCAGTAATTAGGTCGTTGAATCGACCGATGACGATGGCAAATCGCAAATTGTCTGTTCTGGTAAAAGTCCCCTCAAAAGTTGTCATAATTTTGGGTAATAGGTAATGGGTAATAGGTAATGGCTAATGGCTAATCGCTAATGGCTCATCGCTGCTTCTATTAACAATTAGCAATTAGCAATTAGCAATTAGCAATAGGTTTAAACTACTAAAAAGTTTAAAGCTCCGACCAAAATTACTAAAACGATCCACAAACCGGAACCTACCCAAATTAAAGATTTCGACTGGTCCCAGTTCTGGGGAGTGGCATAAGCGACCGGTACGCCTACTATCAGGACAAAGGACAGGATGACTAGGGCGGCTAAGAGAAGATCGAAGAGAATTGTTAACATTTTTTTCCTCGCGCTACAACAAGATAATTAAAGCCAATAAATAGTAAAGTACCAAAAAACGATCCTTTCTTGGATAATTTTAGATTTTAGATTTTAGATGTTCGTGCGCGTTAAAATTTGCGGCATTACCAAAGCGGAACAAGGCAGGGCGATCGCTCAATTGGGAGCAACGGCCCTGGGCTTTATCTGCGTCCCCTCTTCCCCCCGATATGCGGCCCCGGCACAAATTAAGGCCGCGGTTGACGTTTTGCCCCCCCAGGTGAATCGCATCGGGGTCTTTGCTAATACCACTATCGAGGCAATATGTCAAGTAGTTAAGGAAACTAAGTTAAATGGGGTACAATTACACGGAGATGAAAAGCCGGAATATTGCGCTTCTCTCGGTGGATTGCTCCCAGAAATAGAAATTATTAAAGCTTTAAGAATTAAAAGCAAGGAAGATTTAGACAAAGCTAGTATTTATGCAGAAAGCGTCAATACTTTACTGTTAGATGCCTACCGTCCGGGTCAGTTAGGAGGCACGGGCCAGACTTTAGATTGGCAGATGTTAAAAGAGTTTAGGTCTCCCAAACCGTGGTTGTTGGCAGGGGGTTTAAATCCAGATAACGTTAGAGAGGCCATGGGGCAAGTTAGCTCGATTGTTGATGGCAATAACTCGAATAATTTCAGCGGCATCGACCTTTCCAGCGGCGTAGAAACTGCTCCAGGAGATAAAGATTTGGCAAAAGTAGCTTTATTATTTGAGAAATTGGGAATTGTTAATTGTTAATTGTTAATTATTAATTGTTAATTGTTAATTGTTATGGCAAATATTACAGGGGATGACAATAATAACTTATTAGTGGGTTCCTCAGAAGGGGATCTGATGCTGGGGTTAGGAGGAAACGATACCATCAACGGCGAACTGGGAGACGATACTATAGATGGGGGTCAAGGAGAAGACGAGCTCTTCGGTGGCGGGGGTTCGGATGTCATCTTGGGAGGTGGAGATAGCGATACTGCCACCGGCAACGAGGGGCGAGATTCGATTTTTGGGGAGTTTGGGGACGATCGCCTCTTTGGTAGCGAGGGTAACGACTATCTGGAAGGGAACGAAGGCGAGGATACCCTGTTTGGGGATATCGACGACGACTTTCTCATCGGCGGTAGCGGCGCGGATGTTCTCTTCGGCGGGGAAGGTAACGATACTCTCGATGGTTCGGACGGTAACGACAGTCTGTTCGGTAACGTTAACGACGATTCCATGTTTGGGGGCGATGGAGACGATACTCTCTTCGGCAGCGTCGGTAACGACGAACTGTTGGGCGGGGAGGGCGACGACTCCCTCGACGGTGGCAGCGGCGGCGATACTTTGTTCGGTCAAGATGGGGTGGATACTCTTTTGGGAAATTTGGGCAATGACTTTCTTAATGGCAATCAAGATAACGATATCGTGAGAGGGGGGGATAATTCGGATAACGTGAGAGGGGGTAAAGGGGAGGATTCGGTTTTTGGAGAAGAGGGTAACGATTTTGTTTTTGGCGATCGGGGTAACGATTTCGTGACGGGGGATTTTGGTAACGATACTGTTTTTGGCGGCAGGGATAACGATACTGTCAGCGGCGGCGAGGGTAACGATTCGTTGATGGGCGATCGGGGTAACGATCTGTTGTTTGGAGATGCCGGGGACGATACTTTAACTGGCGGGGATGGTGCGGATGTCTTCGTGTTGCCAGGGGCGATCGGCAGTATTGATGTGATTGTTGATTTTAATCCTCTGGAGGATTTCTTGGGTTTAAGTGGGGGTTTGACTTTTGAAGATTTCACTTTCGTACAGGGGACGGGGGTTAGTTTCCGCGATACGACGATTACGGTTGATAATGGGAAGGTGTTGGCGGTGTTGATAAACGTGCCGGCAGCGACGCTTACTCCAGAAGATTTTATCGATCCTTTTCAAGCGCCTACCCTGGATACGGATACGCCAGAGGAGGCGGGGTAAGTTTAATGGCGGCGAGCTGGGGGCGATCGCTTAAAATAGTTTTTTTTCAGCGATCGCCTTTGTTACCCAACAGGCGAGACGTTAGTTCTAGGTCAATGGTAAATTTCGCCCCTGTGACCGATGTCGTGAACGGTTATGATTTTCTGAGCGATACTAAAGGAATAGATCGCCCGATAGTCGCCAATTCTCAGCTTAAAAAGACCGCTCAGTTCCCCAGTCAAAGGTTGAGGGCTCAATTGGTCAAAATTTGTTCCCAGCCATTTGATTTTATTGAGGGCGCGTTGTTGTATAACTGGGTCTAATTTTTCGAGGCTCGCAATCGCCTCAGGTGTAAATTCTATCGAATAATCCATTACCAATTTAACCCCAATTTTTTAGCAACTTCCTCGGCGGGAATGCCCCGCTTTCCTGCTTTTGTTCGATCTAACGACTCTCCGAGTCGAGATTTGACTTCTTCTCGAAGTTCTAATCCTTTATCTGGATCGTCTAAATATTCCTCTAGGGTTTCCACCACAGTTTCCCGGATTAAGGTTTTGAACTCATCTAGTGTTAAGTCTTTGATTTGCATTAGCATCTCTCCCACGATTAGGGTTGATAATTTCATTATAAGCGATCGTTATGGGATAGACTCAATTAAATGGATAAAATAACTGGAAAAGCTAAAGATGACCGATCTTACCAAACCATCTGGACCCGAAGGAGGAGCTCCTGCCTGGGGTTATCCTGCTATAATAAGAGCCACTGATGACGCACAAACAACTCGCGGACTCATGCGAGAAAATGAATCGGCGATAATTTTGGCCCGCGCTGGCTATAGTGTAGAGCAAAAGCCCACAGTTCCGGGAAAAGAAAACCCAGATTATAAAATAGAAGAACGGATCTTTGATTGTTATGCACCTTCGACTGCCAAGGTTTATAATAACGAATAAAAAAGCAGGTAAAACCCCGTGTCATTAAACTACGAATTAAGGATCGATACAGAATGGGAAGCGCAACAAATATCAGATTTCTTGTCTAAAGAACTTTCTCTGGAGTGGGGCGAAGAGTCTAGCTTGCTAAGTCCCGGCGTGCTTATAGGAGTTTTTCCAGAGAAGGAAACGCGGCGATCGATTATGCAGTTAGAATATGGATTTAAACCGACGATTGATGTCTGGTTTTGGCTCAATTCTAACCGAGATTACGAGAAAGGAAAACATACTTTACTAACGGCATCGATGCTGTTACTAAGCAAACTCCCAGGAGATGCGGTCTTATTGTTTAATTACGAACGCACTGTCCTCCAACGCATTGAAGGCACTTTAATTTTTAACTCCCAACCGGCTACCTGGCAAGAAGCAGAATTAGCCGCAGAGGTGAAGTTGCCTTATTATATAGAGCCTTTACGATCGCCCCTAATTTCCGACGACCTCCCGATGTTAGAAATCTCTAACGGCATTTATGCCCGCTTGCAGGCGGTGGCGGCGAGTCGCGGTAAGTCGGTGGCGGAGTTAAACCAGGAGGCGATCGAGGCTTTTTTGCAGTCGTGTTGAAGTTCAGAGAAACCCGGTTTTTTGGCAGCAACCAGTCGGCATCCAGAAACCCGGTTTTTTGAAAAAACCGGGTTTCTTAATTTAGCGTTCTACGAATTAAATTGACGGGCGTAAAAACTAGCATATCGCCCTTTTTTCTCCAACAATTCTTGATGGTTTCCCGACTCGACTATTTGACCGTTTTCCATGACTAAAATTCGGTCCGCCCGCCGCACCGTTGCCAGTCGGTGGGCGATGATAAATACAGTCCGATCCTTTATCAATCTTTCTAACGCTTCTTGCACTAAAGCTTCAGATTCCGAATCGAGGGCGGAAGTGGCTTCATCTAAGATTAATAATCGCGGATTTTCTAATACTGCCCGGGCGATCGCTATCCTCTGTCGCTGCCCTCCCGATAAATTAATTCCCCGTTCTCCCACTACAGTTTGATAGCCCTCCGGTAACTGAGTAATAAATTGATGGGCGTTGGCAACTTTGGCGGCTTTTTCTACTTCTTGAAGGTTGTAATTATATTGACCGAAAGCAATATTTTCGGCAATAGTTCCCGAAAATAAGGTAACTTCTTGGGGCACGATGCCGATTTGGCGGCGGAGGCTTTTGAGAGTTACTTCTTTAACATTAATGCCATCGATTAAAACTTCTCCGCTATTAACATCGTAAAACCGAGGCAATAAATTAACTAAAGTAGTTTTTCCCGCCCCAGAAGCGCCGACTAAGGCGATAGTTTCTCCGGGTTTAACTAATAAATTGAGATTTTCGATAACGGTTGTTTCCGGTTTGTAGCCAAAAGTAACTCGGCTATATTCCACTTTTCCCGTGACTTCAGGCAGGGATAAAGCGTCGTTTTTTTCCGTTACGGTCGGTTTAATTGCTAATAATTCAAAGAGGCGATCGCACGAAGCTTCTCCTTGTTTAAAATCGCTATAATTGCTAGTAGTTAAAGAAATGGGGTCTATTAACAAAGCTACTGCAGTAACATAACTAATAAAACCAGTTGGGGAAAGTTCGCCCCGAGAAATCTGCCATCCACCTAAAAAGAAGAGAAAAATTACGCTCATGGCTTCTAAAAAACCGACTACTACAAATTGCAAAGCTTTAACTTTTTCTGCTAAAAATTTAGCCTGTCGGTTGTGTTCTGCTTCTAAGGAAAATTTAGAGATTTGATATTCTTCGGCAGCGAAAGCTTGCACCAAACGAATGCCGCTAAAGACTTCGGTTAACAAAGCAGATAAATTAGAAATGCGATTTTGACTGTGGCGGGAAAAAGTTAGCAACTGTTCCCCAAACCAACCGATTAATAAGGCCATTAAAGGGGCAATAACGAGACTGGCGAGGGTTAATTGCCAGTTGAGATAAACCATGTAACTTAAAACTACGATTAATTGCAAAATGCAGGGAACGAATTGATGGAAAAATTTATTAACGACTTCGCCGATGCGATCGACATCTTCCGTGAGGCGGTAACTCAAGTCGCCGGTTTTGGCGGTTTCAAAATAACCCAGACTGAGTTTTTGCAAGTGGGAGTAAACCCGCTTGCGCAAGTCTAGGGCGATGGTGAGGGCGGCCTTGGCCATGAGGGTATCTTGACCGTATTGGACGGCACCGCGAACCAGGAAGATAATAGCGGCCATTCCGGCAATGCGGGCGATCGCGTTTAAATCCCCCTTACCGATATAGCCGGCCATTTCCCCCATCAACCAGGCCAATACGGGCCAGAACACCGTAAAGGCCAAAGTACAGGTTAATGCCTTAGCGATGGTCTGCCAGTGGGGGCGAATATAAGGGAGAAGTTGCCAGTAATTAGATTTAGATTGAGTTTTCACGTTAAAATGTTTTGGAGTGTCGGTAGGGTGCGCAACGCGCACCTTACAAAGTAGTAGGTAGGGTGCGCAACGCGCACCTTACAAAGGAGGGGGGAATAAAATATATTTACTTGCGCAAGACTAAAACCGGACAATGGGCGTGACGGACCACTTGTTCCGCTACCGAACCCAGTAAAAATCGACCGATGCCAGTCCGTCCGTGGGAGGGAATGACAATTAATTCGATTTTGTTGTCGTTGGCATAGTCGATAATTTCCGCGCTTGGTTTGCCGATCGCGCTGTGGAAATTAACTCCCTCGTATTCGGGGCCGTTGAATTGTTCGTGGAAGGTTTCCTCGACGTGCTTTTGGCGGCTTTTATCGTCGATGCTGCGCCACATTACCCCCGGTTCTCCGGGGTTGAGGTAGGGCAGAACGTGGAAGACGTAGAGGTGGGAGGGACTGTCGACCGCTTCTAACCCTACTTTAATTGCTTCTAAAGATAGTTCTGAGAAGTCTATAGGCACTAAAACTCTACTTTTAGGAAAAATGCTCATGGTGTTTATTTGTCAATTGTTAATTGTCAATTGTTAATTGCGGATTATAACATTTCTCCAGACTTAAGGCGACCCATATAATTATTGAGGTCTGCCAAGACTTGGTTCGAGAGAAAATAGCCCCCTAACATATTGGGAAATGCCATCGAAAGGAGGGTGGCATCGCTGAAGTCGATAACGGAACCGGGGTTGGAGACGGAACCGATGAAGGTAGCGGTTAAAAAGAGAATTTTATAGACGAGGATGCCTTTACCGTCCGAGAGGTAGTCCCAGCAGCGTTCCCCGTAGTAACTCCAGGAAATCATCGTGGAGAAGGCAAAACAGAAAACGGCGATCGCTAATAAAACCGGAAACCAGGAAATGGCGCTGCCAAAAGCTGCCGAGGTCAGTTCTGCCCCTTGTTTCGCAGCTCTCAATGTTTCTAGTTCTGGGTCGTTATAGGCACCGGTGATAACAATGACCAAAGCGGTCATGTTGCAGACGATAATAGTGTCGATAAAAGGTTCGAGGAGGGCGACGAGACCTTCGCGAATGGGTTCGTCGGTTCTGGCCGCCGAGTGGGCGATCGCTGCCGAACCGACTCCCGCTTCGTTAGAAAAGGCCGAACGTTGGAAACCCTGAACGAGAACGCCGATAATACCGCCCTCCACCGCTTCTGGGGCAAAAGCACCGCCGATAATAGTACCGAAAGCGGCGGGAATTTCGGTGATATTGAGTAACAGAATTAACAGGGCGGCGAGAACGTAAAGCAAACACATAAACGGCACGATCGTCCCTGCCACCATACCGATCCGCCGAATGCCGCCGATAATTACCATTCCCACCAAAGCGACCATCACCAAACCATAAACCCAACTCGGCAACCCGGGCAAGACTCGGGAAACAGCCCCGAAGGACTGATTCGCCTGGAACATATTCGCGCCACCAAAGGCAGCGGAAATGCAAAACACGGAGAAAATAATCGCTAACACTTTACCCAAAGGGGCAAACCCCATATCTGCCAAACCTTTTGAGAGATAGCGCATGGGACCGCCCGAGATGGTACCGTCTTCCTTGACGACGCGATATTTTTGAGCGAGGGTACATTCGACAAATTTACTGGTCATGCCGAAAAAGCCGGCCGCGGTCATCCAAAAGACCGCCCCCGGCCCGCCGACGCTAACGGCAACGGCGACACCGGCGATGTTCCCCAGTCCCACGGTTCCCGAGAGGGCGGCTGCGAGGGCCTGAAAGTGAGAGACTTCTCCTTCGTCGTCGGGGTCGTCGTATTTTCCCCGCAAGATGTCGATCGCGTGACCGAAGGCGCGGATATTGATAAAACCCATGCGGATAGTAAAGAAAATCGCACCGACGATAAGCCATAAGACGATGAGGGGGAAGCCGCCCACGCTGAAGAAGAGTACGCTAAATACTACTCCCACTATGGGGGAGAAAATGGCATCAACCCAAGCGAAGGGGCCGTTGCCCGCCGCTTCTTCTGCAGCCCAGACTGCGGTGGGGATGGATAGGAAAAGTATGGCATATAGCCAGGTTCGTTTTTTCATGTCGATTTTGAGTGGCAATAGGTTTAAAGGGACAGGATAGCATATTATGGTCCCATTGTCGAAAAAAGGATTTTTGTTAGTTGTTAATTAAGTTTCGTGTTGGGGCAAAAGATGTTTTAGAGTAAATCTTTTAGGGGTACAGTCATGTCGGGCTTTTCCCGATTTTGATTGGCAATAAATTTAAGTTTAATCTTGTCTTTATTGCTTAATATCGTCTCATAAGTTAAAGTGCCAGTTCCTTCCGGTTTGTTTAAAATATCGTTAATAAGTTGTTCGTTGTTGTTACTAATATCCTCTGCTTTAATTTTATTTTCGTTGTAGAAAACCACCCCTTTAAACTGAATATGAATCGTGGCGCGATCGTAACCTTTATCTGGGTTGGCATAATTATTTACACTCATTAACATATACATTCTGCTCGCAGCCGCTTCAAGTTTACCCTTGATTTGTAATAAGGAACTATTCTCGATTGTTCCCGACTTCTTTTTTTTTCGAGGTTGAAGAGATGACTTTAGTTCGATTAAGAGAATATTTAATTTGTAATTATTATCTGAAAATTTCTGCAATACTAGCACCGCCACTTCTGTAGTTTGACCTGCGGTTGAGAATCCCGGAATTGTTGCCTCCAAATTCACTCTCCAAATTTTCTCTACAGTGAATTTTTGGTTGCTATAATTTAACTGCTCGATCTTAACTTTTTTTAATTTAGCCCCTGGGTTTTTTTCTTCAATTTCAAGATAATTTTCATCTAGTAAGATTTCTTTAATTATCCCCTTTTCTGCTAAAGCTTTATGAAATTGGTTCCTAACTAAAAGATCGTCTTGACTATTTGACTCGTTATTAATTAAAAAGAAGGTGTTGTTTTTACTCATTCTCGCTTTCCTGCAAATAAATATAATCGCTTAAAATTCTAGTTGATTCCTCTTGGGCATTGATAATTTCTTGAAAATCCCTAAAATACACGCCATAGTAATCAGTACCATAATTAATTATTCTTTTACCATTAAAGAAGTAAACACCAACATCGTCTTTTGAAATAGAAGCGTCGGTGCTGGCAAACTTTAAACTATGCTCTTTGACAATGCGATCGACATCGCATTTATGCTCGTTTTTCAGAATATCGAGATAGATGTAATTGTTAATTGCATTTGCCATTAGCGGACTGTGAGTTGTAATTAACACTTTATTTTGATTTTGAGTGGCAAATTTAATCAAGAGTTCCAGCAAGTGAATTTGATTTGCTGGATGTAAATTTTCTTCTGGTTCGTCCATTATTAAAAAATTCTTTTTTTCGGCAACCCAATATTGAAAATAAAGATAAAGTAGGGTTAATTGATTGGCAGAAGACGAAGCTAAATACATCGGCAAATCGCGACCTTCTTCCCCGAAATTAAAAAATAATTCAACGGGGCCTATTCCTTCTAAGCGTTTGAGAACTATATCGCCGCCCATGATTTTCGCGAGTTGTTCGAGGATATTTTTATAGTGGGGAATGATGTTTGTCTCTAAATTGAGGGAAAAAAGCTGTTCTAATACATGGTTCATTGGTGCGGTGTAAGGTCTCTTAAATAGATTGAGTTTTTCCACAGAATCTATATCGACTTGAGTACCTTTTCGGTTATTTTCCTCGATAATATCCAGCAGACGCATCATGCCTTCTTCACGCTTTCTTCTATCTATTTCGTAGATGTATTGGTAAAAAGTTGGGTAAAATACGCGATTTGCCGGTAAGAAGAATGTCTGGGAATCTTGTTTCAATAAAAACCGAATAATAGTTGGGAGAAGCCAACTTTTAATTCCCTGCCGAACATCTGCTTCTACACGAGTTTTTGGCACGAGATCTAAGAATTTTTCTGGCAAGGTTTTTGTCTTAAAATCGATTAATAAAGAATTTTTTTCTTTTTGCCCAACTATGTATTCAATTTCTCGATATTCGCCAGCGCTAACATTAAAATTTAACTTAAATTCTTGCCGCTCAATTTCCTCTAAATTCCAGCTAAAAGAAAAATCAACTTTTTCTAAAACAGAAGTATTTTTGATGTTAAATGTATTTGTGACGAGTTCTTGTTTTAAAAAATCGGCATATTTTCCTAAAACTTTGCTCAGTAATTCGTCAGTAATTTTTACGCTACTTTCCTCCTCAAAATCGATTTCTGTTTCCGCAGCAAATTTCTTAATAACACCTTCGTTAAAAATCGTCCATAACAGTTGAGAAACATAAGTTTTGCCGCTATTATTCGGACCGACGAAAATATAAAATCGCTTCGACAAATCGATAGTTTGAGTATTGCTGCGAATGGGGCCTAAATTTTTAACCAGTAACTTCATTGAGATTTCCTCCTTCAGTTTGCTTTTGCTGGAGGTGCGCGACACGCACCGCCTCAACGCATTTTAACATAATACCACGGGATATCTTCTTATGGCAAAGGCAAATCTATTAAACGAGCCATTAAAAAAATTGTCCCTTGTCTTGACAGAAACTTTTCTTTAACATACAATAAAAACACAAGCGTTTCTATGGAGGTACAAAAAAAATGCTTAACGGAATCGGACTGGATCGAAAAACGGAACAAATTAACGAAACTGCCCTCGAACTGGAAAGGGTAAAATCTTTTTTGGAAAGCTGTATCGCGCCCAATTCATTGTCAAATGAAGTCAACGAGTTTTTTAGAGAACTTGCGGCACTGAAAGGCAAAAGCGTAGAAGATGCAATACAAGAAACAATGACAGGTGCGCAAAAATATCTCGAAGCAGTTGAGATAGAAATTGCATTTAAAAATGACCTGCCAACGGATGTAAATAAATATGCAGAAAAACTTTATAAAGTGGCAGAAGGCATAGAATGTTGTTGGGATATTTTATCCTGGGAAAGTCGGGAATTTTTTCTTAAATTAGCTGGCGATTTTACGAAAGTAGCTAGCTCTAATTTTCAAGGAATTAAAGGTTTATCCATCTGGTTTAAGTTGCTTTTGCCTTCTCTAAAACAACAAGAAAATTTATTTGAAAAATACAAAGATTCTTTGTTGTTAGTACCAAAAGCTGTAGATAGAGCAACGGTTTTGAGACAGTCCAAATCTACTGTTCAATTACAGACAACTGCCGAGTTGTTATTAAGACGGGCAAAAGGAATTAATACAGCAGGAGCCAGTTTATTACCTTACATGAAGCATTTCGGGCGCACTCCTGAAGAACAACTAGAAAAAAATCAACCCGCTTTAGCTTGGGTAAGGGCAAGGTTAGAAGAGATTGAAAATAAACGAAATAATAGGAATTTATCAAAATGATTGTTATTTTAGATTCCGGTGTGTTAGGTTTACTTTGCAGTCCTATTAGAGATATTTCGCAGCCAGAAATCAGTGAAGTTTACCAATGCAAAAAGTGGCTAGAATCATTACTGGCGAGAAGTGTTTTTGTAGTAACTTCGGAAATTTCTGATTATGAAGTAAGACGAGAACTGATTCGCATTAAAAGTGAAGGTTTGGAAACTTTAGACAATCTCAAGAATGTTTTCGACTTTTTACCAGTGGGTACAGAAATCCTTCAAAAAGCGGCTGAGTTTTGGGCTGAAGCGAGGCAAAATCAGATCCCCACAGCAGAGGATAAAAACATTGATGCCGATATGATTATTTCGGCTCAATGGAGCATTTTATGTGAGGAATATCCAGGTCAAGGGGTGTTCGTTGCAACTACAAATTTAAAGCACTTGCAGATATTTGTGGGAGAGAATGCTTTGGAGTGGAGGGATATTAAAGTTTAGCAAAACGAAAATTTCTTCTGGTTATCGAGAGCTAAATAAGGTGCGCGGTGCGCACCCTACTAGCGGAACACACCTAAAATAGTGCGTAACAATTTGCGGCTCGCAATTAGCAATTAGCAATTAGCAATTAGCAATTAGCAATTAGCAAAAAGCGTTAATATTTTTACCCACGCTTTTAACTCTGCTGCACTACTACAATCTTATGGCAAAGGCCAATTTAACACAAATCCCGGTAACACATTTTCCCCAGATAACTTAACGGGAAAATCGACTATTTCTAGAGAGCGATCGCCCCTATAAATCTCCACCTGCTGCCCTTGGGGATTAATTAACCAACCCAACCTTAAACCGCTATCCAAATATTCCTCCATTTTCTCTTTTAGCAACTTCAAAGAATCGCTTCGCGACCTTAATTCGATAACAAAATCGGGACAAATTGGTGGGAAAGCTTCCTTCTCTTCTAACGTTAAACTTTCCCATCGCGATAATTCTATCCACGCCGCATCGGGAGAGCGATCGCCCCCATTAGGCAATCGAAAAATTGTTGACGAACTAAATACTATTCCTCGTTTAGTTTGACGATTCCAAATATTCAAATCGGTGATTAAATCTGCCTCTCGATAACCGCTAACTCCTCCTACTGGCGACATAATGATTAATTCTCCTTTTACTGTTCTTTCAAATTTCCAATCTTTATTTGTCTGACACAAAGCGTCAAATTGCGCGTCGGTAAAATCGACTGTTTCCACGTTTAAAACTAATGTTTCCATGATTTTAATTGGTATAAACTGGACTCATACAATTCTGGGTTGGACTGAGAACTATTTTAGCACAAATGGGCCATAAAAAAAATGTCGTTCCTCTTGACAGCAGTTGGAATTTAACATACAATAAAAAGACAAGCGTTTTTAGAGGGAGTTAACAACAAATGCTTAACGGAAAACGAAAAGGTAATTTAGGAAAACAACATTTGAGCGATAAAAATAGCTTGGATAGTGACGAGAAGTTAAGAGCGATCGCCTACAGCATGGATGCTTTAATTCCTGGTTTTTATTGTTGGTTTGGTCCGCTAAAAATTCGCATCGGTGGCAGCGAAGCTGAAGATAATTATCCTGGTATAATTCATAGTTTTGCGGGCGTAGGTTTAGTTTTACCTGGTTATCAGATTTACACTACTTATCAAGGCATTTATGACCCTCGATAAACATAGCATTTAAGGCATTCCTAAAATTACATCAAAAATCGATTTAAACAGTTTTAATTTTAATGATTTTTTTCATTTCTTCTATAGTAAAAGGGGGATTTTTTCTATGTATCATTGCATGACAGTTTGGACAGACGGGACGTAAATCTTTTAGAGGATCGACCTCATATTCTTCATTGATTTCAGATAAAGGTATTAAATGATGAACATGAATAAAAATTTTTCCGATAGTTCCAAACATTTTTTCAAAATTAAATCCACAAATAACACAATCTGTTCCATAATATTCAATACATTTTTTTCTAGCTTTATTATTTCTTTCGTGTACACTTAATTCTAATTCTCTAAAGGAACCTTCCAAGAAAGTTTTTGTTTCTTTTTCTTCTGTGATTTTATCAGGAAACATGAGTCGAACTTCTGAAATCATCGACTCTTCAAAAAAATCTTTAAAGTCTTGTTCTGGATTTGTTAAAATTTTACCAATTAAGCCATACATTTCTTCTTCAGAATATTCTTTAAATCCTTCATAAATTTCTTTCTCAAAAGGGTATAATTCTCTTTGCCACCAACCTTTACGGGGGTTTGTATGATAAGGATCAAACGCATCTCTAAAATTTTTAATTGTATTCGATGAAATTTTTAAAATAGCTCCTATTTTTTGATGAGTTTCAGTCATATTGCCAAATCCCAACTTTTGATAGGCATCTTTGTCAAATCTTGAAAGGTAATAAGATACTATGTAAGCATAGGGACAGTTACAATCATCAAATGAATCTATCAAGCTATTCCAATTATAAGGTTTTTTCATAATTAAAATTCAGAATTGTTGAATCTTTTTACAAAGCTTAACATTTTTAGTTGTAGAAACCCATAATGTCAATATTTGGTAGTTTTTAGATCGCTAAAAGGAAAACGAACTAACCCAATTTCTTGCGGTTTAGGAGTTGGCATTGTAGATGTCCTCCTCTGGATAGTTCCACTCTGAAAATCCTGTTTCTGCTAACTTCATCATTGCCAAGCTTTCTAATCTCTCTTCGAGCTCTTCCATCAGTGTTATTTGTTCCTGTATGGGTAGTTTGAAGATTAGAGTTTTGATTTCTTCTAAGGTTAGAATTGCGGTCATGGTTTCTGAGGTTGGATAGATTTTTTTTAATTCTAGCAAAGCGGTATAAGGTGCGCGGTGCGCACCCTACTAGATCGAGTTCTGCTTCTGGTTCAATGATTATGTTGTCAGTCATCTGCTATTTTCAATTCTTTGTTTTACTTCCTCCCAAGTGGAACCCGATGTGGGATTTTGCCGATATAATTCCAAACGGCGATCGAGTTCTTGTCGCTGCGCGTCCGTTAACTCGATCGCATCGGGTACTGCCTCAATAGTTTCCCAGGTATTCTCTATCAATTCTAGACGTTCTGGGATGCTTAATTGCAAGATTTCATTCATTAAGTTTGCGGTCATGGTTTCTGAGGTTGGATAGATTTTTTTTAATTCTAACAAAGCGGTATAAGGTGCGCCGCAGCGCACCCCCAAACAAAACTAACTCAACTCCTCCAACAAACGACTCTTCCCACTCGCCAACGCCTCACCTAACTTACTGGGATCCCGGCCCCCCGCTTGCGCCAAATTCGGACGCCCGCCGCCGCCACCGCCGCAAATCTTCGCAATGTCGCCCACAAACTTGCCCGCCTGCAAACCCTTCTGGTTTACCGACTTGCTAAACGCCGCCACTAAACTCACCTTCCCCGACTCCAACGCGGCACCCAATAACACCGCACTTTCTCCCAATTTCTGCTGCAACCGTTCCGCCGCCGTCTTCAAACTGTCGGCATCTGCCCCGTCCATCCGGGCAACCAACACCTTAAACTCGCCGACAGACTCCGCCTCCGCTAACAAACTGTCCGACTTGGCAACCGCTAACTCCGACTTCAACGCCTCAACTTGTTTCTGGGTTGCCCGCAAGTCGCTTTCAATTTTGCTAACCCTTTCCGGCAACTCCTCCGGTTTTGCCTTAAAGCGATCGCTCAATTCCTTAACCACCGCCTCCTGCACTTTCAAATAATCCAACACCGACGGACCGGCCACCGCAATTATTCGACGCACTCCCGAAGAAATGCCCCCCTCGGAAATAATCTTAAAGGCCCCAATCTCCGCCGTATTGCCAACGTGGGTACCCCCGCACAACTCCATCGATACCCCGGGATAATCTACCACTCGCACCACATCGCTATATTTTTCGCCGAACATCGCGATCGCCCCCTTTGACTTCGCCTCTTCTATGGGCATTTCGGCAACCTGCGCCTGATGTCCCTCCCCGATCCAACTATTAATCTGTTCCTCCACCTGTTGCAACTCCTCAGGCGTTACCGGGCGGGGGCAGTTAAAATCGAACCGGAGGCGATCGAACGATACCAACGAACCGGCCTGAGAAATCGACGGATCCACAATTGCCTTCAAGGCCGCTTGCAACAAATGAGTTGCCGTGTGGTTCGTCTGAACCCGCCGCCGACAGGCAGCATCAATTTGAGCGCTGACGGGCGTTCCCAGTTTCAACGTCCCCCGTTCCACCCGACCGAAATGCACGAAAATATTATTTTGCTTTTGCACGTCTTCGATGCGAACCACCAGGTCGTCTTCCTTGGGTGTTTTTGACCGACTGAGGTCAAAAACGACGCCCCTGAGATAACCGCGATCGCCAATTTGACCCCCCGACTCCGCATAAAACGGAGTCCGATCCAAGACAACTTGCACTTGGGTGCCCGCCGCCGCCGACTCCACCGGTTTCCCGTCGGCGAGTAAAGTTACCACCTGACCGGCAGAAGTCAAGTCCGTATATCCCAAAAACTCCGTATTTTCCAAATCGTCAAACTTCAGCGAACCTTGGGCCGTCAGGTCGATAGTTTCCACGGCCTCTTGGGCGCGGCGGCGTTGTTCCTCC
This sequence comes from uncultured bacterium, assembly GCA_964619285.1. GTDB lineage: Bacteria > Cyanobacteriota > Cyanobacteriia > Cyanobacteriales > Microcoleaceae > CALKCV01. Next base: position 23,917 of record CAZUCT010000072.1, read on the forward strand.
ATCTCCACCTCGAACCCTTCCACATCCACCGCAAACCCATTTTCTTCAGCAATTTCCATCGTCAGTTCCAGTGGGAAACCGTAGGTGTCGTATAAAGTAAAAGCATCTTTGCCCGAAATCAGTTTTGTTTCCTTTTCCTTTTCCATCACCTCCGCCAGGAGTTTTTCTCCCCGTTTCAGAGTCTCCCCAAAGCGGGTTTCTTCCCTTTCCAGTTCTCCTTGGATGGCGGTTTGCCGTTCCCGAACGTTGGGATAGATGTCTTCAGAAAGAGCGATCGCCGTCTCCGCAATTTTATTCGCAAACGCCCCTTCGATACCGATAAGTCGTCCGTGACGAACCACCCGTCGAATTAACCGCCGCAAAATATAACCGCGACCCAAGTTAGAGGCCGTCACCCCGTCGGCGATGAGGTGAACCACCGCCCGAACGTGGTCGCCGATGACTTTGAGAGAAACTTTTGTTTTCTCGTCGCTTTTGGCGTAGTCGATGCCCGCCAGTTCCGCAGCAGTTTTGACGATGGGGAAAATGAGGTCGGTTTCGTAGTTGTTGGGGACTTGTTGCAGAATTTGTGCCATCCGTTCCAGTCCCATGCCAGTATCGATGTTCTTGTTTTCCAAGGGCGCGAGGTTGCCCTCGATATCCCGGTTATACTGCATGAACACCAGGTTATAAAATTCGATGAACCGAGTATCGTCTTCCAGGTCGATGTTATCGTCGCCTTTTTCCGGGTGGAAGTCGTAGTATATTTCCGAACAGGGACCGCAAGGACCGGTGGGACCGGATGCCCAGAAGTTATCTTCTTCTCCCATCCGTTGAATGCGGTGGGGGGGGATGCCAATTTGGTCGCGCCAAATTGCGAACGCTTCGTCGTCTTCGCGGAAAACGCTCACTATTAAACGTTCTGGGGGCAAACCGAAGACTTCGGTAGAGAGTTCCCAAGCGTGGGCGATCGCTTTTTCTTTGAAGTAGTCCCCAAAGCTGAAGTTACCTAACATCTCGAAAAAAGTGTGATGTCGGGCGGTGCGTCCGACGTTTTCGATATCGTTGGTGCGGATGCACTTTTGGGAAGTCGTCGCCCGGGGAACTTTTCGGGATTGCTGTCCGAGGAATATCGGTTTAAATTGTAACATTCCGGCAATTGTTAGTAGAACTGTCGGATCTTCTGGCACGAGAGAGGAACTCGGTAAAATTGTATGTTCTCTCTCCGCATAGAATTTGAGGAATTTCTCCCGTATCTGGTTGCCCGTGAGTTTTTGTGCTGACTTTGCCATTAGTTAAATCGATAGTTGACTAAACGAGGGGAAACCAGTTAAATCCTGTTTTCCCCTACTTTTGCATCTATCATTTTAATGGTTGGCGGTAACTTTTATCAACTAATAGAGAGCAGGTCAAGAAACCCGGTTTGGGTGCATCTCAATTTTGAAGAAAGCCTACAATTCAACGATTTTTGCTAATTGCTAATTGCTAATTGCTAATTGCTAATTGTTTTTTTTTAGAGAACAAAATTAGCGATTAGCCATTAGCCATTTTCTCTTTTTACAAAGATGAGATGCTCCCCCAGTTTTTTGAAAAAACCGGGTTTCTGAGATACCGAAAAATGTGGTTATTAATTAAAATTAACTAAATTCTAATTTTCCCAGAACCATAAAACTTTCTAAATCTTCTAAAGTGTCAGGCAAATAAGTTTTTATGGTTTTTCTTATTTCCTCCAGTTCTTTTTCCTCTGCTCCTCCTAACATTCGCGTTAAATCGGCTATGTCCTGAGAACGACTGGCCTTCATTTTCATTAATATTAAATAAGGCAATGCTATTATTGGCAAACCACCGGGAGCAAGATTGGGGTTATTAACTGCCTCTTCAACCCAAGGTTGTTGAGATTCAATGACATCTAAAGAAGTACCGTCTGGCAACTCCCAAGTGCTGCCGCCAATACTTAATTCCCCTACTATTTTACTGCCTGCTTTTTCTAATTCGCGATAGAGTTCTTTAGCATTAGCGGTTAAGACTAAAATATCCAAATCGTCGGTCATTCTTTCTGGCATATAAAGTCTCGTTGCTATGCCACCTACTATTACAAAAGGAGTTTCTTTGATGAGATTTTTTAGATTAGTCACCGGTCGTTTCCAAGTTCTTTTTAGCAAAAATTCTCTACTGCTGCCGCTACCCGGGCGACATCGACGCATTCCTATTTCAATAAATAGTTTTCTGCGGTTTTCTGGAAGAGTTAAATCGCGCATATTTTTGATTTTTTTAATCGCTGAAGCGATTACTACGAACTTTGATATAATTTTAATTGTCGGTTATTTAGTAAAACTATGAAATTCAACATCTTGGCTGCAACTTTATTAATTACTCTGGGGGCGGCAACTCCAGTTATTGCCCATAGTTCTCGGCACGCCCATATTTTAAGAAGTACCGGAGAATGCTTGAATTGCGATTTGAGCGGTTTTAAGTTTAGGAAATCCAAACATAATTATATTAACCTTACTGGTTCCAACTTGCAGAAAGCCAACTTCTCCGAAGCTAACCTCCAAAATGCCAATCTCAGCTATACCGATTTAACAGGGGCTCAACTCGATGCCGCCAATTTAGAAAATGCTAACCTCGAAGGGGCCATTCTCGATTCAACCAATTTCTGGGGTGCCAATCTTCAAGGGGCCAATTTGCGCGGGGCCATTTTCAACGATGCCGTTTTCTGGAATGCCGACCTTAGAGGGGCGGATCTTAGAGGTACTGACCTTAGCGGTGCCAGTTTTATTGATGCCGACGTTAACGGTGCCATCCTGCCCGGTGGTTTGATTTATATCGAAGAGCCAAAATAAACACAAACGTAGAACGGGCATCCTGCCTGCTCCCCATTCCCCATTCCCCATTCCCCATTCCCCATTCCCCATTCCCCATTCCCCATT